>CAYTEZ010000093.1:0-1614 GCA_964437025.1 uncultured Gammaproteobacteria bacterium | reverse complement strand
GCCTTGCCGGCGTCACCGTCGCAGCTACTGCGGTTTCCGGGGCGCTGGTGGCTGCTACGAAGGCCGCGGTCGAGTATGGAAATCAGCTTGACGCGACTAGCCAGCGTACAGGCATTGCCGTAGAAGACCTCGCAAAACTTCAATACGCCGCAAAAATTTCAGAAACGTCATCAGAGGCGCTAACCAGCGGACTTGTGAAACTTGCGCCGAAGATAACGGCGGCGGCGGCTGGCGCACCGGAAAGCGCGAAATTATTTCAGCAATTCGGCATTGCTGTACGCAACGCCGACGGATCAGTCAGGGGCGCGTCAGATGTCCTTGCCGATCTTGCAGATGTGTTTTCAACCATGCCTGACGGGCCGCAGAAAACAGCGCTGGCCGTTGAATTCTTCGGCAAAAAGATGGGCGCTGAATTGATCCCACTGCTTAACCAGGGCAAGGAAGGATTGAAGGCACTTGGCGATGAGGCGGTGCGCCTGGGTCTTGTTTTAAATGAAAAGCAAACAAAGGCGGCGGCTGAACTTGACGACAACCTTGATCGTCTGGCCCAACACTCAAAATCCACATCGATTGCAATCGGAAATTTCCTAATCCCGTATCTCAACAAGATGCTTGTTGAATTCGAGCAGGCGCGTAATAGTTCTGACGGTCTTTTAGTTTCATTTCTAAAATTCCCGCTCGGGCTGGCATCGTTTCAAAAAGCCGGTAAAGCCGCTGATGATATCAAGCGACTGACGGCAGAATTGAACGCGCTTGAGGATAAGATTTCCATCGGTCGCGGTACTGCAAAGGATAACGAACGGGTTTCCGCAGCGCAGGCAGAACTCGAAGCAGTGAAGAAACTGCTTCCGGCTGAAGAAGACCAGACAACCAAGAGGTTGCGACTTGCCAGTCAACTTTCCGGAAAACTGAAGCAACTCGAGAAGTTGCGTTCGATTGCGGCAGGGGAGGCGTCTGCCGACATACTTAAATCAGACAAAGACCTGAACGAAGCCAGACTAAAGGATGCAGAAAAGCTGCGCGACGCGCTCCGGGATGCGTATCAGGCAACGAAAAAAGACGCTATCAGCGCCGCCGATGAAGCGATCAAACTGCTCGACAAGGCTAGAGAAAAACGCCAAAGCGTTGCGGACAAGAAGTTCGCCGCAGAGACGAAAGACCTTTCCCCGGAAGATCAAGCGCAACTTGCCGGGCAAAAAGCAATCGACATTCTCGACGAAGCGGCCTATGCAGCCGCCGCCGCCAATGCCGCCAAGCTCGATGGTCGACTGGAGGTTGCCGCAAAACACGCGAAGCAGGCAGAGGAGCTTATCGCCAGGGCAGAATCTTTCGCCGAAAAGTCAGGCGACATCAACCTAATCGAACAGGCAGGCGAAGCACAGGCGCGAATCTATGAAAGTCAGGCAGCCGAAAAGAAAAAAGAAGCCGCCGACCTAGAGGCACGCGCTGCGTCGCAAATGACCACTCTGAACGAAGTAGAAGCGAAAATAAAAGCTATCACGACAACGGCAGCAAACTTTGAAATCAAGGCCGATATCACGCAACTGGAGTCTGACATCGCCAGGCTCAAGAAACAGATTGGCGAGGGTGCCGTAATGCCTGTCACTGTGTCGC
>CAYTEZ010000092.1:0-1618 GCA_964437025.1 uncultured Gammaproteobacteria bacterium | reverse complement strand
TGTGTGATTTCATTGTTTGGATTTTCTGACATCATTTTTTGAATAGCGAATGTATTCTCTGCAGCAGTTTTGTTTGGATCCATATATTTTGATATGAGACCAATACTTTCTGGTGGTATTTTGAGAGTTGTCGCAAGTGATGTAATTGCTTCTGAATTTTCTGTTTGTGCCTTGCTTGCAAGATTGAGTTTTGATTCTTGAGTTCCGAGAATACTTTTTGCAAATGTTGAATCAATTTGATTTCTCTGAAGATTTGCTTGAGAGTTCACTGCTTGAATTGCTTCATTGTATTCATTCTCATTGATAGTCTTCTTTGATCGAAGATCATTGAGCCGACTCACTTTATCACGAGCTGCTGAAAGGATTTTATTCTTCACACCTTCTTTCATCTGGTAGATGTTGGAGAATGCTTTTGTTCCTACTTCTCCCGACAAGGCGATGAGTTGTTCTGGTGGAAGCTTCGATATGTCGATACCTCTCGCTGCAAGTGCTTGATAAATTTGTGAACGAACTTGATTAAGTTGTGTACTCTCTCATTCTGAGAAGAGTTTATTTTGTTCAGCTTCATAATCATTGAAATATTTATTCTCTTGGTCTTCTGTATCAGCAAAGTATTTATCAAGAGTCACCTTATTCTTTGCTTTTGCTTCGAGAAGAGAACTCTCATCGAGATTCACTCGCTCTTGCTCTTTGTTCTTAAACCTTTCATCTTCTCTCTTTTGGTCTTCAAGAAGGTTCTGTTGCTGTTTCAAAATACTATTTTCTTCTGCGATAGGCTTATTCTCACGACCTTTCATAATGTAATCACGTCTTGCTTGACCAGTAAGACCAAGTTGATTCGTCTCTGCAATCAATTGCTTTCCAGTTTTCTTTGCTTCTGGAGAACTTGGTGTGAGTGTTGTTTGAGGAGAAAGAACTGTCTTCGCTGATATTGGAGCGTTGATTGAAGATGCTACTGGGGCAACTGTTGTTGGAGTAATAGTTGTCTTACTTGGTGTAGAAGTAGTAGTACTTTGGATCGTAGCTGGAGCAGAAGAAGTGGTTGCTTTTGTTCCACTACTAGAAAGAGAACTCTGGATAGTTGAAGTGGTTGGAGTGGGAACTTTTGGTGTAGCTGTAACTGCACGACCTGCCTCAATATAGTCTCTTCGAGCTGATCCAGTAAGACCTTGTGTGTTTGCTTGCTGGATTAAATCCTTACCAGTCAATCAAGTGCTACTTGGTGATTGGGAAACAGCAGGAGACCCAAATGTTTGAGTCCTACTATCACCACTTCCACTATAGGAGATCCCTCAAGTGGTTGGTGTTGACTTAACACTTGCTGGTCACGTTGATATGACTGCTCACGTTTGAGCATTATATGTTGTAGGAGTTGTTGTCTTCGGTGCTGTTGATGTTGTGGTCGCAGGAGCTGTAGTAGCTTTCTTTGAATCCATCAACGCTTGGAGTCGTGGTGTAATTACCATAATCAAATGAAGATTAAATAAATATGTACCTCAAAATTATATCTCTTTTTTTGCTTTTGACTACTACAAAATATGCGATATAATGCTTGTGTCCTATTTAATTATAGATGACGAAAAAGACAACTGGTGGGAGTTGTCTTTTTTTTGTGTTT
>CAYTEZ010000091.1:0-1635 GCA_964437025.1 uncultured Gammaproteobacteria bacterium | reverse complement strand
CTTGGTTAAGGGTGTCGATACGACTACTGAATCAGGCAAGGCCCTGCTAGGTAAATTGCTTGGACTGAGTGCAGCTTTCCAAACTGTAGCAGACGAAGCTGATAGAATCAAATCTGAGAGAGTAGGTTTAGAAGAAGAACTTCTGAAATTACAAACCACAGAAGCTGAACAACGTAAAAAGGCATTGGAATCTCTTGATCCAAGTAACCGAGCTTTACAAGAGCAAATCTGGTTACTTCAAGATCAAAAGAAAGCAACTGAAGAGTTGACCAAGGCTTTAGAATCTGCTGGTAAATCTATCCAGGATGAAATCAATAGGTTGCGTGGTGTTACTGCTGGATCAGGTTCAGGTACTTTACAAGCTCAGTTTGCGATTAAGACAGCATCTGCTCGTTCTGGTAATTTGGATTCTCTGAAGTCATTACCTGATCTGAGTAAGGCTATTGAAACTGCAGTAATGGGTACAGCAAGTACTGAGTTTGAAGTTGCTAAGACTAAGGCTTGGTTAGCTGCCAGCTTGTCTGAAACAATGAAAATGCTTGGTATGTCTACTGACTCTTCTGGTAACGTAACAGTAGGTAGTTCTCTAACAGGAACAACTTCTGGGTCTGTTGCTTCAGGAAGTACTCTAATCGTCGATAAAACGAATCAGGAGCTTCTAACAGAGTTGAAGACACTGAATGCTAAGGTTGCTGATTTGGAGGCTGCTGCAGTCGCTACAGCCCTTACAAACAGTAAGATGCATAAGATCCTAGATCGTGTTGCTGCTGATGGTAATAACTTCTCTGTAGTTGTCAATACTGAAACTGCTCCTGTGCAAGTTCATACTGTGTAATAAGAAAGAGGGAGGGTAATACCTCCTTCTTTTCTTTATAGAAAGTTAGTTATGGCAAAACCATTTACGGTAATCATCCCGAAAACAATAGATGATAGTAATTTTATAACAAGTTCACTACCTGAATCTGTACCTGGGACACCTGCCCCTGGTGAGCCACCAGTTTGGAGTTCAGGGGCAACATACAGTATTGGATCAAGAGTTGTTGTCACAACAGGTTATCATAGAATCTATGAAGCTGTACAAGCTATAAATAGTTCACCTGAAAAGGATACACCTCCTTATCAATTAACAACTCATTGGGTTGAAGTGGGTCCAACAAATAGGTGGGCTGCTTTTGATACATCTGGTGGTACATTCAGCTATTCATCTGGTGCAAATATTGTATTTTCATTTACTATGGATAGAGCAACAAGTATTGCTCTGGTTGAACTAACAGCAAGGTCAGTTAGAATTCAAGCTACAGCCCCAGGCTATCCAAACTATTATGACCAAACATATAACTTAGGTGATCGTGCAGTTATCAATAACTGGTATGATTACTTTACTGCAGATTCTTTCTTAGCTACAGAATTAATCATTACAGATATTCCAGCAATCCCTAGTACTACTTTTACAATTACTATTGAGAACAATGCTAACCCTTTGCAAGTTGGTAACTTTATTGCAGGAACTGCAATTGAATTAGGTAATACTAAGTACGGTGCTAAGATTGGTATTATTGATTATAGTAAGAAAGAAGTAAACGAATTTGGTAAAGCAACTATTGTAAAAAGAACATTCAGTAAAAAGATGGATGT
>CAYTEZ010000090.1:0-1675 GCA_964437025.1 uncultured Gammaproteobacteria bacterium | reverse complement strand
GATTAAATTTATCTCCAAAAGATTAAAACCTTTATCAAAAAGAAACAATTGATAGGTTCCATTGAAGAAGCTCATACCTAAACCAAATACCAAAGAAAAAATGGTATAATTCCGAATAATTAATTTTGCTTTCATAATAAAATGATTTAAATGTTAGGTTTTATTAAAGTACTGATCCGTGTTTAAAAAACAAGGGCTATCTCCTTTCCTGGAGATAGCCCTTACAAATATATTTAAACTATTATTATGATTAACTTAATTATTTATTCATGCTTTTAGTCTGATATTTATAAAACCCATCTCCACGATAGTATGATTATTTTTGATCCAATCAAAAGATAACACCATGTTAGCGTGTTTATTGATAGTTGGGTTGTTATAATTTCTTATTATCATATACATTTTTTAAATTAGACTAAATAGTCTACAATATAATATACGTTATTTAGATATTTATGTTACAAATAAAAAAAGACCACTGCATAGTGATCTTTTAACTTATCAAGTTTTTAACAAATTGTCTTTTTTATGTATTCTTTATAGCTAGTCTTGTATTTCCGACGAAGAACCTTTTCTTCCTTTTCGGCTCTTGTATATTGGAGTACTGCGTAGCCAATAAAAAAAGTAACAGCTACAACTTTTAACATCCACTCATCAGAGATATCTATATTTTCAAATAACTCTTTAATATTAAAAGCTAAAAAAAATATTAATATACCAAGACCGGAAAATGTTGATGATATGTAAATTGGGTGTCTAAATCTTTTATATAACCCAGTTGTAATATATTCAGCATCCTCTGCTAGAATAAAGAATTTATCCTTTAGCTGAAAGCGAGCTGTCAGCATCACGGCGTATCCCAGAATTACGATACCCAAGGAAATACATCCCCAGGTTAAAGATATCAGATCTCTACTGTCTCCCCTGAAGAAAACGAAGTAGGCAATGAAGCTCACGGCTAATAGGCTGTAGGAAATTGGACCGGATATTTTTACAATCCAATGCCATTTACTAAACTTTTTCATGACTTAAACTTTTTGCAGTTTTTTAATTTTCAATCTTTCAAATGTTTCATTTAATTCTTCAGAAAATTTTTCTCCAAGAAATTCGCAGATAGTATTTTTTGTGTCGTTTCCATCTTTCCATTTTTCTGTGTCATTAAGAATGTCGCAAAGGGTATAATAGCCCAGCTCATTAAGAATATTTACTAGATTATCAGATATCCCCAATTCCCTCAAAGGATTATACATCTTTTTTTGTGCCTGTTGGGAAAGTGTAGAGAGCAAACAAAGTTTTTTGCTTTTGATAGCAGCTAAAACATCTGTGTACAAATCTTTTGATGTTATATGAAGTTTTTGGCATATAAGCTCCCAAGCTTTATACAACTCATCGTGTTTTTCTGCAATCGGAGCTTTTTTAATAAATCTGGCAAAACCAGGAATTTCAGAATGCGAGATACTAGATATCTCCGTTAATAAGGTTTTTAATAAATCTGTCTCCATGATACATAAATTTGGTTAATACTATATTAATATTGAATTGTTAATGTGAATAGCTAATCTTAGCAATTAGGTATGGTTTTGTCAAACAAAAAGGGTGGATAATTCCACCCTATAAAATAAGTAATTTTATTATAATTAACCAATTATCTTATAACCAAATTTATCTAAATCTT
>CAYTEZ010000089.1:0-1682 GCA_964437025.1 uncultured Gammaproteobacteria bacterium | reverse complement strand
CACCGCCATCAGCGCCATTGGTTGAGGCTGTGACAGTCGTTCCGCCGCCGCCGCCACCTGATCCGCCAACATAGGAATTCGCTGCGCCGCCTGCGCCACCTGCCGTGGGCGATGCGCCATCCGCACCGACTGCGCCGCCGCCACCCGTTACCCACGCTCCGGACTTGCCGCCTTCGCCACCAGCGACAATCGCCGGGGTTGCCGTGTGGCCGCCACCAGACCCGCCGCCGCCGCCGCCGCGAAGCGATGATCCGCCCTTGGAACCGGCGACCGGAGGATTGGCCGAGCCTGCGCCGCCCGCACCGCCATTTTCAGCGTTGTTCGTGGTCGCCACAGCAACCGTCCCGGTAACTCCCTGAGATGCGACACCGTTGGTCGCCGCAGTCGGAATGCCGCCTGCTCCACCGGAAGTCGATCCAGAACCCCCCGCACCGCCAGCCCCGCCGCCGCCACCCCCGCCAGTGACCGCTGCCGAGATTGCCCCGCCTGCACCACCGCCGCCGCCATAAGCCGTCAAATAGGTGCCGAATGTCGTATTTCCGCCGATACCGCCAGCGCCACCCGCCGCGCCTGCCGCACCTTTCGCGCCAGCCGTTCCCCCGGCATGAACGCCGACAGCGACTGTCGCTGCAAGATCATCGGCTTTGAATACGCCGCGCACCCAGCAACCGCCACCACCACCGCCGCCGCCCTTGGCAACAACCGCAGTGGCCAGCGAAGCGCCAGCGCCGCCGCCGCCACCAGCGCCAATCATTTCGACAATGACGACTTTCGGCGTGAACGCGGTTGGCTTGGTCCATGTGCCACCCGAGGTAAAAGTCTGAACATCAGCCTGCGCGGCGAGGTTGGAGCCGGTCGGGGTTCCCGCAGCGTTCAGGCGAATCCAGCCGGTTGCCTCGGAATAGACGACGGACTCATCAGGTGCCAGCGTGCCCTTCCACACTATTTGTTCGGTCGTGCCGTCCGTGTGGCTGATGGTGGTCAGGTTGGAGACTGACGCATGCGAATTGCGGACGGACAGCAACTTGACGTTGCGAATAGTGCTGGCCGCCGGGCTTGCAACGACTGTCGTTGTGGCAGCGCTTGAGATGTCAGCCGTGTTTGTGCGGCCCGGAGTGACCGCGCCGGTAGTCGTCAGCAGGTCCACCCATGTGGCGTGGACTTCGATTGTGCCGGCCGATCCTGTGGTGACTTTCAGGAGGTCGGAGGTTGAGGCTAGATTGAGCATGATGAATCCTTATGCGTTGGAAACAAAAACAACCCGCAGGTCGCTGTAATCTGTAATCGAGTCCGCTTCCCCGCCTGATAGCGTCTGCGCGAAATCCTGCGCCGCACCGGTTAGCATATGCGGTCCGTAGCTAGCGATGGTCGTGCTGCCTTGCTTTAGGGACGCGGATATCGTTCCCGTCCCGGCGAGCAGTCGGTAGCGCAGAATATGGCCGGTGCTCGACACGGGATCGGTCCCGACGGTAACGCGCATTTCGCAGGTGCTTGACGTGGTGCTGACGATGTAGTCGGCGTCCGAGTAGGTGCCCTCGTCGAGCATCGCGTAGAGATCGGAGCCGGCTGATGGCGTCCATGCGCCTGCCGAGACATCGGAGATCGGGACTAGAAGCTGTGGCGCACTGGCTGCCGCAACCGGGAAATATCCCGGAAGGGGCTTGAATATCCGCCACGGAACA
>CAYTEZ010000088.1:532-1692 GCA_964437025.1 uncultured Gammaproteobacteria bacterium | reverse complement strand
AATTTTAATGATTTCACGTACTTTTGCAACGTTTACACCGTAAATTCCCTCATATACACCGTTTTCTTCCTTTTTAAAAATACGGAAGTCCACCAGCTCCATCTCATTGGAGCCTACTTTTAAAATAACCCAAATTGCTAGTTAAGCCCAACAAATATGGAACGAAAAATGGTTATTCCATTGGAAAACTTCGTGGCAGAAGGGACTTCCAATGGAACACAAAATTATAGCAATCTATTGTTTAATTGATGAAATGCTAAAAGGTTTACATGTGAAAAATGATATACGTGCTAAAATCACCAATGCTGAGATACTCACTATGGCGTATTTAGCGGTCAGTGATTTTAATGGGAATTACCGTAAAGCACATCTGTATTTAAACCCAACAAAACTCTTTTCACCCATTGATTATTCAAGATTTATTCGAAGAATTAATGAGTTGCATACTGCTGTAGAAACAGTATTTGGATATTTATCTCGACTCTTTGTATCGATACATCCCTCACAGATTTATGCCATTGATTCTTTCCCTGTAGAGTTATGCCAACTCCAAAGAGAATCACAGTGCCAATTGATGCGTCATATGGATTTAAAAGGCTATAACGCTTCAAAGAAGCGATACTTTTATGGCTTCAAAGTCCATATGATAGCTACAACGCACAAAGAACCTGTGAGTTGTTACATTTCTTTTGGAAAAGTTTCTGATGTTAAAGTGGCGTATAAACTTATCCCTAGACTTCCACCCAATGCAACGGGTATTGGAGATAAGGGTTATGTATCTTCAAAGCTTGAAGCATTAGCACACCAATTAAACATTAATTTTACCCCTATTTATCGCAATAATCAAAATAAAAATGACACAGATTATTGGATGAAACGCAAACTTAGAAAAAGCATCGAAACTGCTTTTTCCATGATTACTGCTAAATTTGGAAAAGTCATTAAGGCTACTTCCATTAATGGATTTCTCACCAAGTTGAAGCTTTTTATTGCAGCCTATTCTATTGACTGCTTTTTTAAGCTTCCTATCGCTAAACAACAGTTGATTTTTAGCTATGCTAACTAGCAATTTGGGTTATAGTATATATTTGTTTGATTTTGAAATCAATATATCTTTAAAATGACACAAATTAGCCACACAGTTCCTTTTTAACACGTTC
>CAYTEZ010000088.1:0-522 GCA_964437025.1 uncultured Gammaproteobacteria bacterium | reverse complement strand
TATTAACTTTAAAGCAAAAAGAATTCCAATTTTAGAAAGTCATATCCAAATAGCATCTTCATCTAAGTTTGGATAACCTTGTAGTATTTGATATGGCTGGTAAGAGGCTTTGTATTTGAGGCTTTGACAATGTTCCACATAATAACCCAAATAAATCCAATCAAGGTCATACTCTTTTGCTAAAATGATTTGCTCATAAATAGAGAGTCTACCAAGAGAGAGCTTTTCAAAATCAGGGTCATAGAAAAAATAGATTGAAGAGATGCCATCACTTAAAAAATCAATTAAATCAACACCAATGAGCCTATCTCCATGAAAATAGAGCACTTCTTTACCAAAATTATGTGCACCACTAACATAAAGCTCATGATAGCTTTGTGGCTTAAGGTTGTAATAGTGCCAACCTCGCTGTTGTTCCATAAAGCGATGGTATTTGTCATAAAGTTCTAAATGTTCATTGCTGATGGTAGGGGACTGAATGACATAGCGCAATCCCTCAGCTTTTTTAAATGCTCTTTTTGC
>CAYTEZ010000087.1:0-1726 GCA_964437025.1 uncultured Gammaproteobacteria bacterium | reverse complement strand
CGGCCTTTACCCCCGGCCCATTTGAGAAAAGGGCTGGTGCGAATGATCTTTGATTCTAGATTGGTATTAACTGTTGGTGACACTACATTTAATACCAGAGGAAGTTTCGGTGTTTGAGGTGGATTTGCAATCGGAAGAAGATTCAATTTTAGAGGAAAGCTCAGGATCTGAAACTAGTAATAAGTGCCGCACAGCTTGGTGGTGCACTTCCCAAACGTGGGGGCCGTAGCCGCCTGCAAAGACCATGGCTAGCGGAATTACACGCTTTTTGAAAGTGTCGATAACAAATTGATCTCGCTCTTTTAAAACCGAAAGAGGCAAGCGTAGATATTTCGTTCCATGCAAAATGTCTTTTTCGTAGACATCACTGCCAGCAACGAACATAACTAAGTCTGGTGTAAATTGACTAAGAGCTTGATTTACAGCCGCTTTGGTGCGCTCTAAATAAGTGTCTTTTTCGGCTTCAAGAATGCCTACGTCAAGTGAGCTCTCTTGTTTAATTTCTGGCCAGCCTTCTTGGGAGTGCACCGAGAGAGTAAAAACAGATTTGTCGCCAGCAAAGGTTTTGGCTGTGCCATCACCTTGGTGGAAATCAAGATCGACTATCATGGCCGTTTTAATAAGCTTTTCTTTTTGCAACTTGCGAATAGTAATGGCAATGTCATTGATGACGCAAAAGCCCCGACCTTGATCGGGAAAGGCATGGTGATAGCCAGCACCTAAATTGGCTGCTAGGCCATGTTTTAGAGCCAGGCGAGCGGCCTGCAATGTGCCGCCTGATTTGAGTAAGAAATCTTCAATTAGCTGCGGTAGAGCTTTTGTCGCGGTTTCACGCTTTAGCTCTTCGGCTTTTAATTCAAAAATTTCAAACCAGGTTTCTTCTTTTTCCAAGCTCTCTAAGTAGGCGAGGCTGTGCACTAGAAGTACGTCTTCTATATCGAGCGGCAGAGGTGAGATTACATTTGGTGCATGCCCAAATTCGTCTTCTAGTGCTTTCAAAACAAGTTCACCACGATCGAGAGCGAAGGGCTTGTTCAAGCCGAATGCTGGTAGGTCGGTGTTATAAGCGGGGCTGAAAACGAGGTGGGATGCTTTATCCATAGTCTACGAGTATAGCAAGGTCTGTCTCTTGGCCGCTCCCAATTGCTTTTCCTCGTTGTTTGGAGTGGTCGCTTGACTACCGTCTCACTGGCCTCGTTTTTATTGTTGTTGTAAAGGTGTGCGAGCTTCGTTATTTCTCATGGGCGATTGCTGCCTAAGCGAAGGTGGCAAAGAGTTTTAACACCTTGGCAACGGCCGGTTCTGTCGCCTTTTTGATTGCTGGTTCGAATGGCCATTCCCTGGCGCTTCTGCGGCCTAAGTTTATTTTTCACGCGTATCTTTCCTGCGCGCAGGTATAGCTACTAGTAAATTAATAGCCTATTCATAACCAAAGCCTAATCAAAGCTATGTCCTAGAGCTATTGATCAGATTTCAAGAACTAAATAGGCTTCAGGCCTAATACTTCCATTTCTTTTTCCAAGAGCTAATACAAACCCCCGAATCTAAAACCCCTATCGGCCACCAGCTCTCTTAATACACCCAAGCCCCGTGCCTTATCCAGTGCGCTGATTTTCACGCCCTGCGGCACCATCATGTCTTTTGAAGGGAAACCTTATGATACTCAGCACAGCCTTACTCTGGTTGGGCCTGCTCCTCTTATTCGTGGTTCTCAACGGCCTCTTCG
>CAYTEZ010000086.1:0-1745 GCA_964437025.1 uncultured Gammaproteobacteria bacterium | reverse complement strand
CTAACCAAATTCCAAGCTTCTTTATTCTCTTCTTGTCCGTAACAGTAATAACAATCGTCGGCTGTACTCTTCATTTTTTTAATCAAAGCTGAAAACACCGGGATAAAACCAGCCGACAGAGCTCCTAAAATTAAAAGATTGTACAATAAATCAGGGATGCGGAAAGCAGCAAAATAGGCATCAAGTACCTCACCTCCACCAAATTCTCCAGCTAAAATACGATCTCTAAAAACTCCCAAAACTCGAGATATCAAAGAAAAAACACCAACTAGAATAGCAGCTGCTCCAATATTTTTTGTTCTTCTTTTTAAAAGGTTTTTTAAATACAAAATCATAAAAAATAAATTACTGTTTTTTGAAATAAAATAAAGACAGAATACTTAACAAAAATAATAATAACAAAATATTAAAATTAAAGTAAGCCTGTAAAATATCAGGAAAAATTATTTCCAACACTAAAAATGTAGCCAAACTAAAGGCTAAAAAACAAAAAATTTCTCGTATTAAAATATCTTTCTTTATCATTTTTATTTTTTAAAAATAGATATTATTTTATCAAATAAAGTTCTTCCCACCAAATCAACCTTAATCTCTAATATCTCAACATATCTATTTTTATCTAAATTATTTAGAAACGGAGCTGATAATAAAAAACGATAACCATCCTTATCCCGCACCGCTTTACTTAAATCAAACTCTAGCTCATTCTCCTGGTAATCTGCTATAACGTAATTATAATTATCTAAATTAGTATCCTCTTCCAATTTATCAAGCAACGGGTTAAAAAAGGCTAGCTCCGAAAAAGAAAATAAACCATTATTTTCAATGAGTAAACCGCAAGAATCACTTTCTAATTTATTTAACTTATTTTTTTCAGGTAATACGGAAAAATTAAATTGTTGATATATTTTATTAATTTCAATACTTTCTGAACCAACCTTTACCTCGCCCAAACAATCTGAATCAACACTTTTAATCCGAAAGTTATTTTTATTGGAATAAAGAGTAAAACCATTATCTAAATCATCTAACCAAACTCTATTTAAAAAGGTTATTCTATTTAAATCAGTCTCTAGTCTCTTAGTAATAATATTATCACCGGTCTTTATTTCTATTTTATAAGCTCCTTCGGGTAAATTTGGTAAATCTAATTTATAATCTTTTACTTCTCCTCTTTTCACATTAACAATATCGGAAAAGATAGCTTCATTTTGGTAATAAACAAAAATGTTTACCGCCTCCGAGCTAGATTTATCATTTAAAATATCTTTCAAAAACCAAGAAAAATCTATTTTCAAATCTTCATTATAAATATAGGTATAAAAAACATAAGATCCGCGTAAATTTTGCAAGAGAGTTTTTCCATTTTGAGAGAAAGAATCTCCAATCTTAAAATCATAGGCAGGATAATAATTGAAAAACAAAGCTTCTTTGTATTTTTCTCCTTTTAAAAATTCCTCAACGTTTAAAAACTGCTCAGATGTTTTTCTTTGAGCAAATAATAAATTATTGTCTCTTGCGATATTAAATTCTTCACTTTTTTCTAATTGCTTTAAAGTGCTATTTAAAACTGGTTTTAAATCATAATGCCAATTCTCTTTATCAACCAACACTCCAGCATCAATATTTAAATATTCATTTAATTTTTCAAGTTCTGGGCTAAGACGATATTTAATCTTTACTTTAGCCTTGGAAAAAGTGCGTGGGGTTTTTAGATAGAAATAAACTGGATCACCAATAATTTT
>CAYTEZ010000085.1:0-1808 GCA_964437025.1 uncultured Gammaproteobacteria bacterium | reverse complement strand
TCTCCGCCATCTTGGCCTGCTTGCAGCGCCCGTGTTCCCAGTTGAACACCGTAACCCGCGACACGCCGAGCAGCGCAGCCAGCCCCTCTTGCGTCAGCCCGGCACGCATCCTCGCATGTGCCAGCAGCGATAGCGTCGCCACCCGCTTGCACACGCCTTTCTTGTTTCCTCGTTTCATATGTCGAGCACCCTACAGAGTTCGATCTTCGCATCTATGGATAGTGAGATCGATGTCGTTTCAGCAAACTCTTCGCTGGCGTGTACGGGATGCCAGAGCACGACAACACCGCAAGATGAGCGCCAAACGTCAACGATACGCACGTCGGTAGCATCGTGCAGTCCCCACCGAGGCGACGCACGACTAACGATCATGCGTGCTAACATAAGACTTGCCTGTAACAGCGCGAGCTTCTCCATCTCACAACCTCGTGTAAAGGCCCGTGTGAGCCGTGAAGACCGAGCACAGCGAGTCGGCGTAGACCGTGGACACGGAAGCCAGGGTCTTCAGCTCAAAGCTGCGGCGGTTGAACTTGAAAAACTCGACGGTGTACGTGTCGTCTGCGTCGAGCGTGACTTTGACGTGGGTTACGCCTTTCGGATTTCGTCCAATCTGAAACGACAGCGAGCGGGTGTCACCGACGAACATTTTGGCGCCGGTCATCGCAGTGAAGCGATTTCCGCCGAGCTGGTCGCGAATGGTGTTGGCTACGGTGAGGTCGGTTGCAGTTGCGTTTGTCATGCCCTAAGACTAGCAAAACGGCATGACGAAGTGCAAGCACTTTTTTACTTTTATTTCTCAGCGACGGGAAACTGTATCAGAAGCTCGGTCTTGGTGCCGCGCGTGCTGCCCTTGCAGCTTATCGATCGGCTCACCGGGATGACGTGGAACCGGACGCCCGGCGAGTCATACGTCTTGCGTGTCAGCTCGCAGTCGCTACCGCTCGCCCAGCAATGCGCGCCTCGTCGAGCTACAATGTTCATCCAGCAGGCCAAGGAAGTGTGATGAATCACGTTGAACCCGTTTGCCGAGTAGGCCGAGTGCTCGCCGAGATACGGTGGATCGGCATAGACCAGATCGCCTTTGCCGACCCAGTTGTCCTCGTCGGACAGCAGCGCGGCGAAGTCCGACTCAACGATACGCGGGTGACACTCGCGAAGAAGCTGCGCCGCCCGGTGCATCGCGTCGAAGTCGAAACTTGCTGGCCTACCCCACGGGACGTTGTACTGCCCTTTCTGATTCACTCGCCACAGCCCGTTAAACGAGCACGCCTGTAGGATGAGGAAACGCAGGGCTCGCTTCGACGGAATACGAGCGCTCGTCTCTTCGCCTCGGAGCGCCATAAACCGCGCCTGTTGCTGTTCTATCGGCAGATCGGCAAACTGAGCCAGTTCTGTGATGAGCCAGTCCACGTCAGACCGAAGCAACTGGAACACGTCGCAGATCGCCGGGTTTATGTCGGCGAGTAAATAGGACTGCGCCACGCCGCGATCCATCGCGGCCAGTTCTATCGAGCCCGCTCCGAGGAACGGTGACACCCATCGCCTGTATGTTGGCGCACCTTCGGGCGTCATGATACCAAGTAGTGCATCCCGCACCCGCGCCTTACTCCCCGCCCACCGAAAGATCGTGCCGATCGGCGGGCTCACGACCTGACTCGCTGGAAGTCTAACAGGTTATACCACTTGGAGCCTTCTTTGAAGGTCATGTCCGCAGTGTCAACATACTCGACAGTAAATACATCGCCAGGTCTGGCCTCCCAGTCTTGGGTCAACTCGCCAACTGTCGAGACGCAAACGACACGATCGCC
>CAYTEZ010000084.1:0-1886 GCA_964437025.1 uncultured Gammaproteobacteria bacterium | reverse complement strand
CTCTGTGGATAATGTTCATTGGATTCAAAATCCAAGGAGTAACCACTCTTCAACAGAGGTTGTAGCACCTTTAGAAATTCTGCTACACCATAATGCTCCACTACGATAGTATCTTCTTGATTAGACATTTATTCTCCTACTTTCTTGAAATAATCCACAACATATTCAACACCTGAAAAACGAGAAGTGTGAACTGGTTTGCTCTTGAACACAGGTTCATACTTGTCTTCTGTGGTACTTACAATAAAGTCCACATAACGTGATGTTCTATCTTCCCCATAAAATACAGGACGGTCAAACGTTGTGCGAAGAAGGTAACGATTTTCCATCTTGCGATCATGAACATCTAATGGGTTAGTAGCAAGTGTAACAGCAAAGATTTCAGGTAATGCAGAACACCCTTCGTCAATGTAATCATTAGTGATTGCTTCTTGGATTGATACATGGTCATTCTCAAAAGCCTTCCATGAGTACACTACTATAACTTTATCTTCAAGATATAGATACTCCTTCAGTACTGCTCCTGACTTAAAGTCTTCTAATACAATAGACATCTTGCTCCTTTGCAAAACAGTTAATATGAATCTATATTATCATTGAAATATCTAAATGTCAATCCCTAAAGAAAAGATAAACACTTTAAACGTAACAACATTGTAACAAGAAATGCGACAAGTCTCATTTTTACGCAAAGTATCACTATAAAATGCGATTACAGTCTCAAAAGATGTTGTTGACACCACTTGATTTACCATGATATGATCCTTCTATTGGATTAACACAAAGGAGAACAATGCCAACAAATCTTGAACTACTGGATTCACTTCCAGGAACAGGTAAAACAACAGCTATCTTCAAGTACATGTCTGAACATAGACAACAACCTTGGTTGTACCTTAGCCCTGCTGCTTCAGAGGCTTATGATCGTGCTGTAGAAGCTGCTGCGAACTTTGAAATGGAAATTTACATCCCAACAGAGGAGTCAGATATCACAAAAACAGAACAAATCCTTGAATTCCTTGAGGAAGGATTTGATGTAGCTTGCACACACAACCTAATGCTTCGCTTTACAAAGAAGCATATTGAAGCTATTCGTAAACATAAATATAATGTAGTATGTGATGAGACTTTGGATCTTCTATCTGCCTACAACATTGAAAAAGATGACTTTGATTACCTAAAATCAATGGATCTTATTTCTATTGACCAAAAGACAGGTAGAGTTTCTTATGATGGTAGACCAATGGGTGACAAAGCTAGGTATGCTGACGTAAAGCTTCTGTGTGACCTAGGATGTCTATTCTCAGCACCTCGCTCTGAACGTATGCTAGTAACACAATTAAGTACAGACCTCATTCGAGTATCTAACAGATTTATTCTTATTACTTATAATTATAAGAATAGCCTAATGGATAACTTCCTTTCATTGCATGGTTTTACTTACCAAAATATCGAAGGTGTTAAAACACAGACAGATAATAAAGAAGCTAAAGCTAAATTAGCCACTCTACTTAAGTTTATTGAAACACCCTCAGTGAAGAATGTTCAGAAAGGCTCTAGCACTAAATTATCTAAGTCTTGGTGGTTGAATAGAGCTTCCGAGGAAGAGAAAGATGAAGTAATCAAAGCAATTGATGCTTGTGCTACCTTTGTAAAAGCTACACAGACGAAAGACTTACTTTTTACACTGCCGAAAGATATTATACACAAACCTAGGGTAAACTCTTATCAGTACAAAAGCAGAAAGGTGTCAAAGAATTCTTGGCTAGCTTGTAACACAAGAGCTACTAATAACTATGCTGATGCTTTCTTAGCAATACAAGCGTATAATTTGTTTCCTAATGCTGCTGTGTTAGCTTACTTGCAAGATATGGGGTGTAAAGTAG
>CAYTEZ010000083.1:0-1916 GCA_964437025.1 uncultured Gammaproteobacteria bacterium | reverse complement strand
GCAGCTACTGTTCGACCAGAGATTACTAAATTATTTTTTTCACCGAAGATAAAACTTCTGGCACCGTTATCTGATAAAATACTATTAATCATTCGAGCAACATTTTTATCTAAAACAGTTCTTTTTTTCTCTTGGTATTCTTCTAAAACTTTTCCATCTTTATCTTCAACTTTTAATATTAAAGATACGGGATTAATTTCCCCTTCTCGAGCAAAAATACTATAAGCATTAACATGTTCAATTAATTTTACTTCAGCTCCACCAAGTACCAATGACAAACCGTAAGTATCAGGATCGGTTAAAGTTGTGTAGCCAGCTTCTTTGGCTAGAGCGATGACATTATTAATTCCAGCTAAATATAGAGCTTTCACCGCTGGAGTGTTTAGAGAGCCTGCTAGAGCCTTACGGATAGAGATAGGACCATTCTCCTGGTTGTTATAATTTCTTGGTTCGTAGGGAGTTCCAGAAGAAAAATTAGTTACTACATCATACAGAATGGAATTAGGATTAAACCCTTTAGTAAATAGAGTAGCATAAACTAAAGGTTTTAAAGATGAACCCGGTTGTCTTGGTTTTATAGCTACGTTTACTTGTCCGTCTATATCTTGATTAAAATAATCTTTAGAACCAACCATAGCTAGAACTTGACCATTTTTTGGATCAATGGAAACTAAAGCAGCATTATTAGCATTATATTTTGAAGCATTTTTTTCAGCTTGATTATTTACCGCCTCTTCAGCAATTTTTTGTTTATCAATATCTAAAGTGGTATATATTTTTAATCCACCTTGTTCTAAAGTTTTTTCACCATATTTTTCAGCTAGCAATTCTCTAATATACATAACAAAATGAGGAGCGGTAATATTTGTTTCTGGGCCTTTAAATTTTAATTCTTCGGCTTTAGCCTTATCTCTTTCTTCTTCGCTGATGTATCCTTGTTCTTCCATCAAATCTAAAATATATTGTTGTCGTCCAATTAAGATATCTTTGTTCGGTCCATAAGGAGAATAGCGACTAGGTGCTTGTGGTAGAGCAGCTAAAACAGTGCTTTCAGCTAGAGTTAGGTCTTTAGCTGATTTACCAAAATATTTTTGACTAGCAGCTTCAATTCCATAAGCGTTAGAACCATAAGGAATTTCATTTAAATACATTTGCAAAATTTCATCTTTACTAAATTTCTTTTCTATTTTTTGGGCAATAATTATTTCTTTGATTTTACGGGAATATTTTTTTTCTGAAGATAGCAAAGCATTTTTTACAAATTGCTGTGTAAGAGTTGATCCACCAGCTTTTCGATTATAAATAACATTAGTGATGGCTGTTCTTACCATAGCCCAAACACTAAAACCTCCATGTTTATAAAAATTTTTATCCTCAATCGCTATAGTTGCTTGCCCAACATATTTTGGAATATCTTCTAATTTTACCAGAGTTCTTTTTTCGGTGCCGTGAAATTCATATAAAATATTTTCTCCGGTCCTATCATAGATAGTAGTGCTCTGAGCTATTTCTCTATCAATTAATTGGTTTGGGTTTGGAATATTGCGAGAGATAATAGAAACAAAGATAATTATAGCAATAATAAAAATAGCGGCTAAAATTAAGCAATATTTGATAAATTTTTTGTTAAATATTATAGATTTAATAAAAGATTTAAAAGAAAAGTCACCATCAGATTTCTTTCCCAGGTTTCTACTACTGGTTTTTTGGTTTAAAGATTGACGAGAAACGCTTCTTATGGTCTTTGGCCTATAATATCGGTTTCGATTCATATTGTTTTTAAAATTGGAATCCATATATTTTTTAATTATTTTAATACTCATATTGTATCAAAAGTGTCGATTTTTCGCAAATAATACAAAAAAAATAGGTCTTAAACCTATCTTTTATGAGCGGGTAGGGGGAATCGAACCCCC
>CAYTEZ010000082.1:0-1960 GCA_964437025.1 uncultured Gammaproteobacteria bacterium | reverse complement strand
GGTGACCAAGAGGGAATAACATCTTCATCGTTAGTGCCAATATACTCTAAAGCTTTACTTTGACTACCATCACTATTACTCATTATTAACCAACGATTATCAGGATCAGTACCCAAGCTTTTGTTTACTAATTTTTGACTGTCAGAAGAGAATTCAAAATCTTCCCAGTGCTTTGGTAGGGTAACTTGTTTTTCAGTAGAGAAGTCATAAACAATTTTATTACCATCAGGATATTCAATCACAGCTTTTGTTTTATTCGGTGCCCATTCTACTGCTTGGACGTTATAGAAAACTTTATCACTTAAGGCAATTAAATCTCCACTTTCGTTAACCATATAAAATTTGCCATCAGCTTGATTGTAGAATTGGATAGAATTACTATTTTTTCCTGAAGTAGCACCAACAGTAGGGGAGGAAACTAAGGTGGTAGTTTTTGTAACCCCACCATTAGCTATTTGGCTAGCTTGACCGTAGTTTTGGGGTGATTGGGGGTCGGTTTGGATTTGATTATCAGACGATGTAGGGATAGGAATTATCTCACCATTTTCCCCAATATTGCCACTACCATCTGGAGAAGTTGGTAGACCAGTGCCGGTGCTAGTGTTGTTGTTGGTTCCAATTCCTGGTAGCAAGCTTTGCTTGGCAAAGAAGACGCTGTAGATGAGCCAAGCCAAAACTACCACCACCAAAGCGAACCCAAGGACGATTAATATTTTTTTGATTCTGCTCTTTTCCATTTTTTTAAATTATGATATAATTATTAATATAGTAGAGGTGAATAAATTATCACTCAACTAATGCCTAAATTATAACATATTTGGATAAACAATTCAATTTTTACTTTGACTTAAATTTTGATTTTTTTAAAAAAACAAAACTATGGGATTATTCTCTTCCAGCGACAATAAATTCTTGGGTATAGATATTGGAGACAATACCATCAAAATGGTAGAGTTATCCAAAAAAGGAAAAAAAATATCTTTATCAAATTACGCTTTTTCTTCGGCAATTTCTGACTTTAAATTCTCTCATTCTGATGATATTGATAATATTGCCAAGGCCATTTTAAAGATAAAAAACGAATCTAATATAAAAACAGCCAAGGCTAGTGTTTCTTTGCCTAGTTTTTCAGTTTTCTCTTCCGTTATTAATATCAACAATTATGATAAAAGAAAGATTGATGAGAGAATAGTTGAGGAGGCTAAAAAAGTTATACCATTACCAATTTCTGAAATGGTTTTAGATTGGAAAATTATTCCTGATAAAAAAGATCCCGGAAGTGTAAAAGTATTTTTAACTGGATCTCCAAAAAAGATGATAAAAAAATATATTGATGTTTTTAAAAAGGCCAATATCTTTTTATCTAATTTAGAAACAGAAACTTTTTCTATGATTCGATCACTAGTTGGTAATGACCCTTCTACCGTGATGCTTATTGGTATGGGGGCTAACAGTACTAATTTTTCTATCATCAAAGAAAGCATCCCATTTCTAAATCGTAGTATTAATATTTCCGGAAAAACTATTACAGCCGAAATTAGTAAACGTTTAAATATTAGTTTAGAAGAAGCTGAACAATTTAAATTTGATTTAGCTTTCTCTGATGAGTCTGATCCAGAAAGTTCTAAAATAATTGCTGACATTGTTAGTCCAATCGTGAAGGAAATTAAATACATGTTGGATTTGTTTAATAGTAGTAATAATGAAAGAGTAGAAAAGATAATCTTATCTGGTGGTGGAAGTCTTTTACCAAATTTTGCACAATCTTTAGAAAAACAGTTAAATATTAAGGTAATTATTGGTGATCCTTGGTTTAGGGTTTCCTATCCAGCTGAATTAAAACCGGTTTTAGATGAGATTGGGCCAAGGTTGTCAGTGGCGGTTGGCTTGGCTTTAAGAGAGATCGAATAAATATTTTTATTTTTTGAAAAAATATTATATAATATAGGTATATGGAAAT
>CAYTEZ010000081.1:0-1998 GCA_964437025.1 uncultured Gammaproteobacteria bacterium | reverse complement strand
ATTCATAAAAATTTAATTTATTTACAATTATTTTTTATGTTAACATATAATTATATATTAATTTATCAAAATTATGAAAAAAACCAATCGAACAATCTTTTCTCAAATTATTAGTGGCATTTTAAAATCACTGGTTGTTGTGGCTGGTATTTTTTTAATTATTGGTTTGATTTCAGTTGGACTAGGTATTTTTAAAGGCAGAGATATTTCTCCGGTTAATGATTCAAATTGGAAATTGCAAACAATTAATATTTCAGAAGAGGAAAATGCTTTCTATAATTTAGATAAAGAAGAGAACTTAATTAATACTCAACATATTCCTCAAGGGAAGCAGTTAGTTTCTGATTATCTAAATAGTGATGAATGGGATGAAGGGGAAGTAGAAAAGATTTTAGCTGACAACGAAATAGCTTTACAAAATTTTACTTTAGCTGCTAAAAAAGGAAAATTTCAATTACCATACGCTGATGATGCCTCTAAAATATCAAGAGATATGCCGGTAACTGCCTTAAATAATTGGCGACAAATTAGTCGTATAAGTGGAATTAAAGCTATTTGGTTAGCTAAAAATGGTAACTACGAAGAAGCTTTGTCAGAAGCTATTAAACCGATAATTATTGGAAATTCTATCGAAAATTCACAATGTCTTTTAATAACTTATTTAGTCGGTATTTCTTTAAAGGATAATGGTTTGGATAATTTACAAAAAGTTATATCAATGATTCCTAAAGATTCTTCAATTCTAAGGAGTTATAAATTTGATTGGGAAAATTATAGGGCAAAAAATAATGTCACCCCGTTTTTAATAGAATACCTTATTTCCAAACAAGCTTTGAACGATTTTTCTCAAGGTAAATATGAAATGAAAATTTGGAAGAAAATCCTAATAGAGAATAGATTCTATTTCAAAAAAAACTTGACCAATAGTTATTATTTTAATTTTTTCAACGATTTGATGATAGAGGCTAATAATGATTGTTTAAATATTAAAAGAGTAGAAAACTCTTTACTGACATTAGATAAAAGTAATCCCATTAAGCTATATTTTACCGAGAATTGGATCGGAAGAGATTTTTTTGATGTTTCAGAGTTCTCCTTAAATTCTGTTTTAATAAAAAAATGTAGTACTGAGAAAAAACTAGAAGAGTTGATTTATCTAATTGGTGCTAAAGAATAATTTTTATGAAGAAAGTTTTTGGAATCATTATAATAGTTATTATTTCAGCTGCTATTGGTGCTGGTACTTTTAGTTTGGTAATTGCTAAAAGATTATATTTTCCTGAAGTTAAAAAAGTAGCCGATGATACAGCTGCTGGTTTACAACTTACTGCTTATACCTATTCTCCTTGGTTTTGGAATCAAAAAAAGATTAGTATTATAAACATCTGGGATAGAAAAAATGATGCCCCTAATTTTCAGTATAAAATATTAGGTGAAATTAATGATGTTCGTCTTATCTATAGTGGCGAAGATTTTGCTCTAATTGTTTATAGCAACCCTGATTTTTCATCAATGGAAAGCGGTTATATTGTTCACCGTTCTCCAAAATCGGAAGGTGATAATACAGTGGAGAAAATACATATAGGAGGAAATATTATAGCAGTGGCACCTGATGAGAGTGGTTATTTTTATATTTCTGACGGTATTTTATTTAAAAGAAGCTGGGTAGGGGAAACTTTAAGCACAATAAATTTAGGTATGGATTTAGAGCCAATTTTAGATGTTCAATTAATAGGTGTTGGTTTTAGATCTAGTAATATTCCAGTATTATTTTTTAGTGATAATAAAAAGATGTCATTTGTTAGTACCCCATTAGGCGAAAGAGATCCTTATATCTTTATTATTAACTTAGAGAACAATAGTTTTGTTAGTTTTTTAAAGCAAGATTTTGCCGATTATGATAATCTAACAGTTGAAGATGATAAGTTATGTCTTGAAAGAAGAGACGTTGTAGTTTTAAAAAAAATTATAGCAGAATAGTTAAGATAATTTTTAGTA
>CAYTEZ010000080.1:0-2014 GCA_964437025.1 uncultured Gammaproteobacteria bacterium | reverse complement strand
ACTACGTATCCGCTCTGGTCGGAACTGGCAACAGCAACGGAGCTGTGGTGCTGCTCCCGGCCGGGGCATTGTGGTTCACTGGCACGATCTATATCATCAATTCGTTCATCGCGATCCAAGGGTCGGGGAAACAATCTTGTTACTTGGCCTTCGCCAACGGGTCGAACGATTGCATAGTCATCAACGGGGCCACTGCTCCGGGTGGCAACCTTCGGGACGTGACGCTGTCCGGGTTCGGGCTGGTCGGATCCAGTAAGACTGGCGGGGCCTCGATAAAGGTCCTCAACGCGTACCGTGTCCTGATGGATGACATATCCCTCGACAATTGCATCGTCGGGGTGGACGTTGGGAACAACACCAACTGGATAAAGATCCGCGATACCGTTATCATTCCGAATGAAGCCTCATCCCTTTATGGAATATACTGGCATTGCCCTGGGGATGGCTCAGCCAGATCCGACGTGCTGGTTGTCGATAACGTGGTGGTTGAATGCCAGTGGTCTAACGCCGATTGCTTTGTGTGGGACGGAGCTTGTTACACATTAGTTGGCTCGAGCCTGCGTCTGCTTCATGGCCGTTACGGAATGCGGATACTTAACACAGCCAATTCCGGATCCGACTTTCCGTCGTTTGCCAACCTTCATGACGTTGAGATGGAGGGATTCAAGAACAGGGCGTTGGACATTCGTGGTGGCAATGACATCAAGTTCACCACCTTTGACATCAATAACCTTACCTCTTCTGCATCGCAGGGAAATGCTGACGATTACTCCGTGTATATCGACGCAGATTCAACTCACAGCGTTACCAGAGGGGTGCAATTGGTAAATGGCCGGGTGGGCTTGTGTAGGTCCAACGCCATTTACTCCGATTCCCGTGATCTACAAATCTCTAATGTAATTGCAGCCACATCCAGTTACGCCGGGGTAGGCTCCGCCGCCGTCATCCGCCTAGGGGCCAATTCCCTAAACGTACAGATATCTAATTTTAAAGCTGAAGAATTTGGCGGGACGGCCAGAGCCAGCTATGCGATACAGATAGACGCCGGGGCCAACAGGGTGTGTGGCTGCAACATTGACGCCACTTATTGCAACACCGGCGCGATCCTAAATAATTCGACCGGGGTTGTGGGGTTCACTAATCTCATAAACCCCGATGGGACCCATCACGCGTATTTCGGTGGGGTTACGGCCATTGAATCCACTGGGGCCGCTGGGATCAATGTTGGGGCGTCTCACGCCTCTGGAACATTTTCCGGGGTGGCTTACGGGGCTACCCGCTGGACGGTTACGGACGTTAAGTATGACCTAACCAATGGGACCAGCTATTACGTAAACGATCAGCAAGTTGTGACCAACAGAAAAACTGGTTGGACGGCGGCAACCGGAACCGCAACGCGAACCACGTTCGACACCGCCACCGTTACCACCGCTTTACTAGCCCAACGCGTGAAAGCGTTGTTGGATGATCTGATCGCCCATGGATTGATCGGGGCATGATGTTCAGCCGCATAATCCGTTTTTTGAAAGGCGGCAGTATGAAGACCGCAGACCTAGTACTACTGTTTCTCTACATTCACTTTAATGAAAGGATGGATAAGATGTCCGCTGAACTCGATGCACTGAAGGCTGAGCAAGTCAAGCAACGCGAAACGGCTGCTGCCGAAGCCGCCGAAGTCAAGGCCAAGCTCGACGCCGTTGGCGTGAAGCAAGCTGCTCTCGAAGCCCGTATCGCTGAACTGGAAGCCGCTGGGGGCGCGACCGCCGCCGAACTGAACGAACTGTTGGCTGGCGCTCAGCAAGTCACCGCTGACATCGCCAACATCTTCACTCCGGATCCGGCGGAGTAATTCAGTAAATCGCCCAGGCCATTGTGAGAAAGCCCAGCAGGCATGGTGCTCAAACGGTTCGGGATAAACACCCGGATTACGAGAACATGCCCGCTGGCATTAGGTTGATAATGACTGAGCGCGAATATGCATGGCTTGGTCAAGAAGAGCGGGATCGAGCGGTGG
>CAYTEZ010000079.1:0-2028 GCA_964437025.1 uncultured Gammaproteobacteria bacterium | reverse complement strand
TGTAATCATGGTCCGATGGTGAAGCGGTTCAACACTACAGTTTGCAAAACTGTCACTCGTGGGTTCGAATCCCACTCGGACCTCCAAAAATAAAACAACCCAATAAATTTGGGTTGTTTTATTTATATTTATCTATTATCCTGCTAACAAATTCTCGATATTCAAAAACATCTTTTTGAGAAACGGTAAAATTACACTCATATAAATCAAAGTTTCTTTGCCGTCTCATTTTCTCTCCAACTATCAAAAAATATTCATCTTGTAAAATAATAGAGGTTTGTTCAATTATTTTTTGATGATGCCCGGGAATACTCCGAACCTTATAGCCTTTATTAGCTAAAATATACATACCAAATTTTAAAAG
Source organism: uncultured Gammaproteobacteria bacterium (assembly GCA_964437025.1). Taxonomy (GTDB): domain Bacteria; phylum Patescibacteriota; class Patescibacteriia; order Patescibacteriales; family UBA12465. The sequence continues at coordinate 1,664 of CAYTEZ010000079.1, read as the reverse complement.
GGCATCATAGGAAAAACGAAAAATAACCTCAACTATATCAGCCTTCTTAGCTATATTTAAATCCTGTTTAGCTGAATCAAAAATGTTTTTTATTTGTTCCTTATTAAATTTAACCTCATTAAAAAAATCTCTATCAAACATTATTATTTTAATTTAATTATCTTATCTTTTAAAATATTATTAATTAAATCATCTTTTTTATTTTTTCTTTTAGAATATTCCTCGGAAGAAAAGCTCAACAAATTTATTTCTCTCCCAATAGTCTTTTCTATTTGTGATATTTTTTTGGTCATTTCAATTGAAGAAAAATCACCAACTAAAAGAATATCAATATCGCTGAAAGAATCCATCTTGTTTTTAGCGTAAGAGCCAAAGATATAAGCTTCACTAACAGCACTATTTGAGTTAACTATTTTTTGCAAAAGCCCTTCTAAACCAAACGTTTTATTAAAAATAATTCTGTATTCTTTTAATAAATAAAAAGATTTATTTAAAAAATAATACTTTTGCTTGCCTAATACCTCGCTTAATAGAAGCCCTTCTTCTTCTAGCTCCTGCAATTTTCTAAACAAATTTTTAGGATCAACCTTCAAAATTCTAGCCAATTCATTTATATAGTGTTTTTTATCAGGATTAATAAAATAATAGTTTAGAACTCTTTGAGTTATCTTTGATTTAAATAATAGCATAAACATGGTAAATTAATGATAAATTAGTATATGGTATAATAATACCATATATATGGTATTATTATACCATATAGTTAATAGCTATACAACAAAAAAACAGCCCAGTAAAACCAAGCTGTTTTTATTATAAAAATTATTTTATTTTTTAAAATCAACACAAAATTCAGGAGCTTTTATTTTCATTCCTAAAACATCAGCTATCTTTGCTAAAAAACTCAAACTAGGCAAATCTAAACCTCTCTCTAGCCTCGATATGCTTGACTGTTTTGTATTCAATCTTTTGGCTAATTCTTCTTGGGTTAAACCCATTTTTAACCTAGCATTAATAACATTTTCCGAAACCTCAAAAACTAGATTAGAGTTATCATAATAATACTTTTTAAACTCTTTATTTTTAAAAATCTCTTTCTTAATATTTTGTAAGCTCATATTTTTATATTAAATTAATTATATATTTAATTTATTTTTCTTCTCTTGTTAGCTAATTCAATTTCCCTAATTGGTGTTTTTTGTGTTTTTTTATTAAAAATATTAGTTAAATAAAAACTATTTTTAATGATAGAAAAAAATATTCTATAATTAGCATCCTTCCAATTGATTATTAACTCAAAAATATTATCCCATCCTTTTATTTTTTTAACCAACCTTATTCTCAATAAAAGTTTTAGGTCATTTTCTTCTAATCTTTCTAGTGTTTTTAAAATCTTTTTGGCATGTTCGGCTCTTCCAGTTATAATTAAATTTTGTATATAAACGGAGGCAACACCATCTCCCCGAGAATTTAAATATTGCTCAATATTATTCATAATAATAAATAATACTAATATAACAATATTGTTATATTAGTATTTTAATTTAAAAAAATATATAAGTCAATAATTACATATTGGGGATAAAAATAACTTAAATTTTTTAAAACAAAAACAACCTGAAATAATCAGGTTGTTTTTATATATATAAAAATATAATATTATC
>CAYTEZ010000078.1:0-2047 GCA_964437025.1 uncultured Gammaproteobacteria bacterium | reverse complement strand
GTGCCGATGGTGGGAATTGAACCCACAAGCCTTGCGGCACACGAGTTTGAGTCGTGCGTGTTTGCCAGTTTCACCACATCGGCTTTCTTTAAAATAACAAAGTAATAATATATTATTTTTTTGAAAATGTCAAAAGGCAAAAAACATTTGCTCAAAATTAAATTTTCAGGTATAATATTAGTATCTTAATTCTAAATTAAATATGGGAAAAATAATTTCGGTTGTTAATCAAAAAGGTGGTGTCGGGAAGACTACTACCTCTATCAATTTGGGAGCCTATTTAGCTCATTTTGGAAAGAAAGTCTTATTAGTTGATGTTGATCCACAAGCTAATGCTACTTCTGGTTTAGGGATAAATCATAGACAAATTGAAAAGGGTATTTATGACGTTCTTTCTGGTTCTTGCTCTATTTTTGATGTAATTACTAAAACTAAACAAGAGAATTATTTTGTGGTTCCAGCTACTGTAGCTTTGTCTGGTGCCTCTATTGAATTAGTTAATGTAGAAAATCGAGAATTTTTATTACTTAACGCTTTAGAAGAGTTGAGAAATCATTTTGATTTTATCATTATTGATGGTCCACCATCTTTGGGTCTTTTAACCATTAATAGTTTGGTAGCTGCGGATAAAGTTTTAATTCCTATCCAAAGTGAATATTATGCCCTAGAGGGTCTTAGCCAATTACTTGAGACAATTTCTTTAATACAAAATAATTTGAAGGAGAATTTAGGAATTCTAGGCGTTGTTATTACCATGTTTGATAAACGTAATCGTTTATCAGCTTTAGTTAAAGATGAATTGTATAAATATTTTCCTAATAAAGTTTTCCAATCAATTATTCCTCGAACAGTTAGACTAGCCGAATCTCCTAGCTATGGTTTAAGTATTTTGCAATATGATCCTAGTAATTCTGGAGCTAAAGCCTATGAAGGTTTAGCTAAAGAAATTATTAATTTAAATTTAAATTAATCTAATATAAATAAGTTATATGAATAACAAAGGTTTAGGACGAGGATTAAGTTCTCTCATTCCTAAAAAAATAAATGTTCAAGATGATTACATTGAAAATGTTAGCACAAATATTGTAGCTAAAAATTCTTCTTATATTCAAAGTGTTGATCCAAAATTAATTGTAGCTAATCCTTATCAACCACGTAAAGAATTTGATCCTATTGCTTTAAATGATTTAATAGAATCAATTAAAGAGCATGGTATTATTCAACCATTAGTTGTTAGTCCTAAAGGTGATAAATATGAATTAATTGCTGGAGAAAGACGTTTGCGTAGTGCTTTGGAATTAGACCTAAGAGAAGTACCAGTTATTGTTCGAGAAGTTAGTGAACAGAAGAAATTAGAAATAGCCTTGATTGAAAACTTGCAACGACAAGATTTAAGTCCAATTGAATCAGCGGTTGCTTATAATCAATTGATTAATGAATTTAATCTAACTCAAGATGATTTGTCTAAGAAAATGGGTATTGCTCGTTCTACTATTGCTAATACTTTAAGATTTTTGTCATTACCAGAGGAAATTAAAAGTGCTTTAGCTAAAAAACAAATTAGTGAAGCTCACGCTAAGTATCTTTTAGGTTTAGATTCTGAGGTTAAACAATTAAGTATTTTTAGAAAAATATTATTTAATAATTTATCAGTTCGCGAGACAGATAAACTTATTAAACAATATGGTGGAACCAAGAAAGCTAAAGTTATGATTGGTGAGAACGATAAACAAATAATTGATTCTTTGCAATTACATCTTGGGACTAAAGTGGAAATTAAAAGAGGACAAAAGGGTGGTAGAATCGAAATTAATTTCTATTCCGATGAAGATTTTAAAAACATTATCCGAAAAATTAAAGAATAATTAACTTGACATTTTTTTCTCAATTTTAAATAGAATATTTTTTAAAAAGCTAGGAGTAAATCTTAGCTTTTTTGCTTAGTTTTTGGGTATTTTCAATTAGCTTTTATTATAGTATTATAAAGAAGAGATAATTAATTTATTTTGTATTTATCTATGTCTTTTGTCCACCTCCACAATCATAC
>CAYTEZ010000077.1:0-2135 GCA_964437025.1 uncultured Gammaproteobacteria bacterium | reverse complement strand
TCCCTGTGATGTCGTTTAACATTGATACTAAATCTTGCCCATTTGCGTCGCTATTAAATGTCAAATTTCTCTTCTGATACTGACAACAATTCCATAAATATAGGAATCATCCGTTTCTCTTTTACTCTACCCAAAGGGTGATGAGTTTGGCATAAAGTTATACCATTGTTAATTATATATCTTAATTCGGGATAATTTTTCCAATCAAAGATATGATGTGCTTCTAAACGACCTTTACATTTATTACTATTTAATCTACATATAAAACTATCTCTTTTCTTAACTGCTAACATCCAAGTTTTATACTTGTAATCTAAATGTTTTTTCTCATTTTTACATAAAGAATCTCTATCTTTCTTATACCTAGGATGATTTTCTTTATTCTTGAATCTTTTTAATGCTGACTCTCTCATTTTTATTGATAACTCAGGACTTACTTTTTTACCTTTATTCCAAGGAATGAATCCTTTTTTAAAAGCAGACTTAGGAATACGATTAGTTTTTATGCCTTTCATATTACTATGTTTACCAATATGTGCTAGACTCATATTATTTTTAGTTTCTTCGCTTGCTTTTCTACCTTTATTAGCAAGACTTAATTTTTGTCTAGTTTCTATTGAGAATACTTTCTTTTTTTGAAAAGCTCGTATTTTTTCTTTTGCTTCTTCTGTATGGTGTCCATTAAATCCCATACTTTAATTATAGCACTTATATAGGTATGTCAATTTTTTAGATAGAATTTCTAATTTTTTTAATATCTTCCCAATCTTTTTTAGTCTTTTCTTTATGGCAGTTTATACATAAAGTTTGTCCATTATCTAGTTCTAATCTTAATTCAGGGAATAAAGAAAATGGTTTAATGTGGTCTGCATTTAATATTACTGTTTTACCTTGACCACTATGAATTTTACAATTAACACAAGTAAAATTATCTCGTTCAAATATAGATGTTCTCCATTTTTCATATTCTGAACTACTCCTAAATAAAGCATTATCATTACTCATAAATTTTTCCCAATCTTTTAATTCAAGACCTTGCAATGTAGCACTAATTTTTTTACGAGTTTCATCTTTTTTTGTTTCTTCTGATGGATCATAAATACTTTTTATCCCTAATTGTATTGCTTTTGTTCTTATCGCATCATAGGTTTTATCTACCATCAACTTTGAAATTTCAGCAAAAGTCATTTCTCCAGATTTATCAATTAATAAGTCAATCTCATCTTCTGTCCACTTTCTATCTCGTATTTCCCATCCTTTTCTCTTAGCAATAGCTCCAATATTTTCACCAGTAACACCAAATTGTTCTCCAATATCTTTAAGTGTTCTTTTTTTACCAATATGTTCACAGTAAAACCAAGTTTTATTTAAGTATGGTTTTTCTTCTGATATAGTTTCCAAGTGTTTACCCATAGAAAGAACCCCATCTATTATTTTTTTATTAAATCCTGTTTCTCTTAATAAAATACTATTCTCTAAAATACAATGACCTTTTAATGGCTCATTTACATATTTTAGATAAGGTCTTGCTACTTCTGGGCGAAACATTTTTGCATATCCATCGTTATAAGTTTCATTTGCAAGGCTATAAATTATATTAAAATCCAAATCGTATTTATCACACCATTTTTTAATCTCCTTGTTTAGCATTATAAGATACCCGTATTGGGTCGTGTCGATTAGTTTCAGAGCTTCTGTCTGGCGACTATCTCGGACACATAGACATTCTACTCTATACTTTTTAAATTCACTTGCTACTTCAAAGCAATCTTCGCCACCTATGAACTTTTTAAAAGTCATAATACTATCTGCAAGGTGTGGGTGAACCCCACGAACTGGAGAATGACAAGCTCCTAACTCGGCTGTTGTGCCAATAGGAACTGTTGAGTGAATAATTGTATATTTAGGATTAAATTTGTCTTGATATGCTTTAACATCTTCTATAAAAGTATCTGAAAAAGGAAATGCTATATGTAAAAAGTTATATTGCTTTTCTATGGCTTGAATTTCTTTGAATTTATCTTCCCCATCAGCCTTAAACACTTTCACTAGAGCCATACCTACTTCACCAAGACCTATAACACAATGTTTTGTCATATTTTAATATAATTGCCAATTTTTGAATAATACAATGC
>CAYTEZ010000076.1:0-2272 GCA_964437025.1 uncultured Gammaproteobacteria bacterium | reverse complement strand
TTAGATTCGAAGGTTAGAGCTGAAGAATTAACAATTGATAATTGGTTAAATATTTATAATAATTTATTTTAAAATAAAGGCTTCTTTAGTTGACAGTTGACAGTATACTGTCAACTAAAATATTTTTTAATTATTGTTCAGCTCTTTTAATTCCAGAAGAGCTTATTTTTTTAGACATCAAGTATTAATTTCAAAAATTTATTTTGAGTTTAAAATATATTTATAAAAATATAATATTATTTGATATATAATGTAAAAAGTAACATTATTGTAGAGTTATAATTTTATTTTATAGTATGAACTTTGCTGATTTAGGGGCTGAATATTATTTATTTAAAAAGGCTGATTTTGGTCGTATTTATGTTTTTGTTGATTTTGGTAATGTTAGGCCTTGGGCTAAGGAGCTGTGGCCAGATAAAAATAAATTCAGAATAAATAATGAAATAGATATTGAAAAGCTAGCAAAAGTAATAAACTGGGTCTCTCCAGTTAAAAAAATATTTTATTATGGTTGTTATATCAAAAATTCAGATTTACCAAATGACCATGAAAATAATAAAAAACATCGTAAATCAACTTTTCGTTTAAGTAAGGCTAGAAAAAATGGATTTGAAGTGAAGACTAAAAATATCAAAATGATTCCACATTATGATGATACTGGAAAATTTTTAAACAAAATTCCTAAGTGTAATTTTGATGTAGAAATAACAATGGATATGATAATAAAGGCTGATAAATATGATTCAGTTTTTTTGTTGTCTGGTGATAGTGACTTTGGTGGGTTGCTTAGTTATTTAAAGGATAAAGGAAAAAAAATTGTTGTCTTATGTACTAGAAATCGTATGAGTAAAGAGTTGCAAGGAGTTGCTGATGTTTTTATTCCAGCCGAGAAATTGTCCCCGTTTTTATTATTTGAGCCTGAAAACAAAAACACTCCGCTTGCGCGGAGGTGTGAATACGATCCTAGTATCGTTTAGGCGACGGCAACTTTTCAGTTACAATATTATTATACTGTGTGTTTAAAAATAAGTCAATAGTTTTGTAAGAATTAAATAGAAATTTTTTATAAGCGGGACAATTCTAAATTAATCAATGTAAAACAAACATTCTAGTAATATTTTTAATAATTATAAAGTTGCATAGCGCCATTTTTTATTTATCCACCACACTAAATATTATGCAGTCAATAATATTTGCTTTTTATAGAAAAATATTATAAAATTAAGCTATGAACAACAGATTTAAAAACATGGACAAAGAAAGAAAAACCGCCTTAATCGTTTTGGCTGTATTTTCTTTAATTATTGTTGTTGCTTTATTTCTAAACCTTAGAAATGGTATTAGAGGACCTTTAGATTACAAGAAATTAGCTTCTAAAGATCAGAATGCAACTACTACTGTAAAAAATAGTGATGAACTTAGCTCCGATAATTTAGAATTAAAAAATAAAGATACCGATAAAGATAGTCTTAGTGATTGGGATGAGTTATTTATTTATGCTACATCCCCTTATTTAGAGGATACCGATGGCGATGGCTTAACTGATTATGAGGAGGTTGTCACTTACAAAACTAATCCTAGTTGTCCTGAAGGACAGACTTGTGCTGGGACTTTAACTCAAGGAGATTCACAAAATGTTATCTCTAATGAATCTGAATTAGGCTCTCTTTATGATGTTTTAAGTGGCTTAGATGAAGTGGGAGCAGAGATCAATACCTCAACCGCTACTTCTACCATTGCTACTAGTTCAACTAATATTAATCCAGCTCAACTTCGTTCTCTACTTTTAGAAAATGGTTTTTCTCAAGAAGATTTAGATGCTGTTAGTGATGATGATTTATTAAAGATATATAGTCAGGTTTCAGCTGAATTTTAAATTTGTTAAATAATAAAATTAAAATAGATAAAATATGAATAAGCCTAAACAAGGTTTCTTTAAGAAAAGGTTTGTGCTTAATTTTTTGATTTTCACCCTTTTCTTCTCAATTATTCTTTTGCCTTCAAAGAGCTTAAATGCGCAGTTTGCTGGCTCAGTTACAGCTCCTGGTTTAGAGTTTTTAGAAGGTCAAGAAATTTCGCTTGAGATAAAGGATCAGGCGGTAGAAAAAGTGGTTGAAAAAAAGAATGATTTTTGGAAAAACTTAGTAAAAAAATTGTCAAAAGTTGGTTCTCAAACATATCAATCGACTATTCGTTCAGTTTTAAATATACTTGCTTATGATACCGCCACTTTCATTTTTAGTGGTGGTGAAGGTCAAAAGTCTTTGTTTAC
>CAYTEZ010000075.1:0-2343 GCA_964437025.1 uncultured Gammaproteobacteria bacterium | reverse complement strand
ATTTTTTCCACCAATGCCTTTAGAGTAATCCAGTTTTATATTATAGACAGGGTCGGAAAATATCATTGCGGCTTTATCATCACCAAATAATTTTTTGAGATTATCGGGGTTAGTGGAATCACCACAAAGCAAGCGGTGAGGTCCTAAATGAATCAGGTCGCCTAGTTTTGTCTTTGGCGTTTTAATCTTTTTAAGTTCTCCCTCGACATCAAAATCTTCATCTTTAACCTCTAAATCTTTATCCCAGAAATGAAATAAATCGACTTGGTCGAAACCAATATCAACTAAGAGGTCTAAATCAAAAGATTTCAATTTTTCAAAATCCCAGTCACCACCAAGGGCATTACTGGCAATTAAGTATCGTTTAGCCTCATCTTCGGTTAGTTGGCGATTAGGAATTCTCACGTCAATTAGCTCTTCGCCCCTACCAAGGATTTGAAGGGCCTTAATTCTCATGTGCCCAGCCAAAATTTTACCATTTAAATCTATGGCCGGTATTTCTACAAGATTAAACTTTGCCAGGCTCTTTTTAAGATCTGACATTTGCTTGTCGTTAATCTTTCTAGGATTAACCTCCTGGGGAACCAGGTCGTTAACTCTTTTTTGCACTGTGTGCCATTCTAATTTCTTCATAGAATTTTTAATTAAGTTAATTAAATTATTTTTTAAAAACAAAAAAGCCTATCCCACGCACGAAACAGGCCAAGACACTAAGTCTAAGACTATTTCTTGCGCGGAATAGGCATGGTTTTTTAGGCGATACTCTATTCTACTTTCTACTACGCATTAACTTTCGTTGTGTAAGTACTTTTTTACTTGTTTAAACCTCTTATAACTCTTTGGCCATTCTTACTTGATATAAACTCTTTTACGTCATCTCCAAATTTTATAGGAATATTGTCTGTTGGTATCTCCAGTAATAACTTTACGCCGTTTTTTTGTTCTTCTTGGACCATTTTCAAAAATGCTGGGTCGGTTTTAACGTATTGGTCTAATATTCTGATAAGGCTTTCTCTGTCAGATAGATCTTCTGTTTTAAAACCGTAAAATCTACCAGGCTGGTTTTGTGTAAAAGATTTATTGACGTTTTTTGCTATCGCCTTACTCGGCTGCCTATGAGAAGCATGGAAAGTAATATCAGTAATTCGCAGGACTTTATATTTAAACCCAGGCGTCTTTTCAAAAGGCTTTAATTGTAATTGTTGTTCCATATATTTATAAATTATATTCTCATTATAAATCAGGGGAAGTATCTTGTCAAGTTTTAAAAGACTTAAGTATATTATTGACTAAATTACCAAAATAGATTATTATATAGTAGTGAAATATTAGCTTAATATATGATAAAAAATATTAAAAAATCTTCCCAAAAAGAAGATTTATCGTTGCGCCCGGCTACCACAGAAAAGCTGGGTTATTAAGAGTAATATAGAAGAAAGAAATTTAATTTGTAATATATGAATAAAGTAAAAGAAAATATTTCAATAGCAGAATTTTATCAGGCTAATCAAAATAAATATCCGAGCGGTCAAATTAATGAAACCCTGAATAATTTAATTAACGATTTCAGACTTCAGCATCCAAAAATGTTTGAACCAGTTAATAATAATTTAGTAGCTGTTAAATCAATCCAAGAAGCGTTAAGTAATCTAGATTTTAATTGGGAAAGTAAATACAAAAACCATTCCTTTTTATCTTTTTATAAGCAAAATGAGCCAATTAATAATCTATTAGATTTTTATCATGCTAATAAGGGTTATTATGATGGTTTAGAGCTTAAATATAGCGAAATAATAGGTAATCTACTTAATGCTTGGCAAGAATTCTCTGGAGATACCGTGCAAAACACAGGCAGTTTTTATAACCAAGCGCTAAATTTGGAGAGAAGAATTATTTTTATAAAAAATAGTGACTTAAAAGATTATTTAGCTAATAAAGAAAACTTTGATCATAAAATTTTTGGTGATAAAACATCTAATGTTTCTTTGATTTTTATTTATAAGGTTAATGATCAAGAATTTTCTACTGATAATCTGCAAAAAATTATTTTGTCTCATAAAATAGAGAAATATGGCAAAGAATAAGCTGGAAGATGTTGTTGATAAAAATACTAAGATATTATTTTGCGGTATGGCTCCTGGGAAAAAATCTTGTGAAATGGGCCATTATTATGCAAATACTGGTAATAGATTTTGGCGTATTTTATATGAAGCCAACTTAATTGAAGTCTTGATTAAGCCGTCTAGAGAATTGAATAACTTGAATTATAATAAATTAAAAAGAGTCAATATTGGTTTAACAGATTTAGTTAAAGACCAATGCGGAATGGATGCAAAAATTAAA
>CAYTEZ010000074.1:0-2512 GCA_964437025.1 uncultured Gammaproteobacteria bacterium | reverse complement strand
AGGAAGGTATATGGGTGTAAACAAGCAATTTTCCACATAATGATAGTATTTCTCACTATGTGGTATTTTGTTGCATCGCAATCAGATGCGCGAATCCAGTCAAATTGCTTGGGCAAGGCCATCCATCAGGCAAAATAAGCGGATTACATGAAAAAAATTGCGTTTTCAATCTGGCAACTCAAGCCCGTGAAATGGCTCCGTCGAATACGGGGTTTTAAGCTTGTCTACACACCATTAATAGCAATTGTTCTTTTTACAGTGGTCATGGGCGTCATTATGGGCACCCTTCAGCTTCAGGAAAAGGGTCAACAAGAGGCAGCTCTATTTAGAGAGCTCTCCTTTGCAAAGCAGCGAATCCAATTGCGTTTTGCAAACAACACGGATGTACTGCAATCAATCGGTCGTGATTATGTGGGAGCAGGAGAATCTGCAAAGTTAAAAGATAACGCTATTATTCAGGCGGAAAATCTCCTCCAAAGCAACCATGAAATTGCGCAGATTGTTTGGATTAACGAAGCAAACCAGCGCCAATGGAGAATTCCACCGGACAACTTAAAAACCGATTGGTTTAATAAAGTCAATAATGCAGGCCTTATTAATCAAGCTCTGAAAAAAACACTGGAGCTCAGCGCCGCGACCAATAGACCGGCATTTAGCCAATTCATTGCGCTCGAGGTTCCAAGTGATGAGTTGATTTCAAAAGAAATTCGGAATGTCTTTTGGCAAACTGTGCCGCAAATCTCTGGTAACGAAATTAAAGGCATGGTTGCCGTCTTATATACAACCCAGGGCATGCTAGAAATGATCCCTGGCGAACTCAAAGGCCAGTATCGATTCACTCTAATTACGGATGACGAGAAGGTCTTGGCAATTTCGTCTGACAAAAATACACCCAAACGTGCATTTAGCAATCAAACTAGTCTTGACATAGGGGTACTCAGTCCAAATCTCAGTTTGCGTATCGATACCTATCCACCCGCTACGAATCTGACATTCAGAATGTTGATTGGTGTAGTTTTAGGGTTAAGCGCATTCGTGATCTGGAGTCTATGGTCAGTACTCAAACAGATGCAGGTTCGACAAGAAGCTGAAGCGAATCTTCGTGCGGAAACTAACTTTCGTAGTGCAATGGAAAACTCCACCCCAGTAGGAATTCGTGCGCACGATATGAATAGGATGATCACCTACGTCAATCCCGCATTTTGCGAGATGACGGGCTGGTCAGCCGATGAACTCATTGGACTCAGCCCGCCCTTTGCCTTCTGGCCTGAAGGGCAAAAAGGAGAGCTCACAGAAAAGATGAATCGAGCCCTTAAGCTAGCGCTGAGTCATGATAAGAAAATTGGTGTCGAGGGATCAATCCTTCATCGAAATGGATCTGTCATCCAAACCCGTACTTTCTTTGCTCCATTGATTAACGAAAATGGAAGGCAAACTGGCTGGGTAACTTCATTAATTGATATTTCCGAACCAAAGAAAATTCGCGAAGAATTAGCGGCCTCACAAGAGCGTTTCATTACTGTTTTAGAAGGTTTAGATGCGGCAGTATCGGTAGTCTCTAATGAGACTGGTGAATTACTCTTTGCAAATCGCTTTTATCGTGAACGGTTTGGTGATACTCCTAAAGGGCATTTCGATTTAGCTGGTGGCGATATTAAACAAAATATCTTGCAAGCACTTTCCGAGGGTGCTCCACCATCCTCTCTTTATCAAGAAACAGAGTCTGAGGAAATTCAACTGCTAGATGAATCTAAAGGAACTTCAAAATGGTATGAAGTTCGCAGACGTTTCGTACCATGGGTTGATGGGCATTTAGCGCAATTACTGATTGCCACTGATATTACGATTCGTATTGAAGCGGATGATTTAGCGCGCCAACAAGAAGAGCGCATGCAATTTTCTAGCCGCTTAACCACGATGGGTGAAATGGCGTCTTCATTGGCTCACGAATTAAATCAACCGCTTGCAGCCATCTCCAACTATTGCATGGGTGTAGCAAAACGTTTACAAGGCCACCTTGATCCAGTCATGCAGAAAGACATTCTTCCCGCATTGGAAAAAGCTTCTGATCAAGCGCATAGAGCCGGCACCATCATTCAGCGCATTAAAGGATTTGTGAAGCGCAGCGAACCTCAACGCAAATCATGCGATATAAGCGAGATTATTAGTGATGCGGTTGGCCTCGTCGAGATCGAGGCGCATCGCCATCGACTCAGCATTGCCACTGAAATTGCCGAAAATCTCCCAACAGTCGACGTTGATCCGGTTTTAATTCTGCAAGTATTAGTTAATCTTCTAAAGAATTCCCTTGATAGCTTGAGAGAGGTTTACCCCCTATCCTCGCGTTGGTCAGCCCCTCCAGTTAGGATTGCAGCCGATTTGGATACCAGCACCTTCCCAGCCATGTTACGTATTCAGGTGACCGATACTGGCGCTGGAATCGCTGAATCGGTCATTGAACGCATGTTTGAGCCCTTTTTTAGCACTAAAAACGATGGCATGGGCATGGGTT
>CAYTEZ010000073.1:0-2512 GCA_964437025.1 uncultured Gammaproteobacteria bacterium | reverse complement strand
GTATTATATCAAAAAAACAATAAAAAAACAAGCTAAAACACAAAAAAAGACAGTTCTTATAACTGTCTTTTTATACACTCTTAAACTCTTTAAGGCAAATAATCTAAAGGATTAACTGGAATACCATCTTTTCTGACTTCAAAGTGAAGATGGGGTCCGGTGGTGAAAGCACCAGCTCCGGCAGTACGAGGACTTCCTCCGGTTCTACCAATAACTTGGCCAGCACTAACATATTCATCTTGGGACACTGAGACACCAGAAACGTGACCATAAACAGTTGAGAAACCATCAGCGTGAATAATCATGATATAAGCATAAGCAGTACTACCATCAAATTTAACCCGAGCCACATAACCAGCAGCTGCTGCCTTTAAAGTTGAACCCTGAGAAGCTCTAATATCAATAGCTGGGTGTTGACCAATACTTTTAATAAATGGATAATCAGGATCATGAAAATAAGTAGTAATAGTATTCTTAGAAACCGGCCAAACAAAGCCACTTAAACTATCTTCTAAACCGGAGTCTGATTTTTTGGCTAATTTTTCACGTACAGTTCTTTCTAAATAAGCAATATCAGCCATAGCTTGATCATTTTCTTTTTTTGCTCTCTCTAATAATTTTTTATACTCTGATTCTGATTTTTTTGTTTCCGTTAGAATAAATTCTTTTTGTACTACTTCCCCTTCTAAAATTTGTTTTTTGTTTTCTAATTCCACTTTTAATTCCTCTAAACGAGTTTGTTTTTCACTAAGAATTTTTCCCTGTTCATCTAACTTTTCTTTAGCCTCTTTTAGCGAACCTAAACTCTTACTAATTTCTTCGTTAGTATTTTCTAAATAAGTTAATTGATTGATAAAGTCAGTTAGTGATTCATTAAGTAATATAGCTTCAAGCGGACTAGTTTGATTTTGTTTATAGATAAGTTGAAGAAGAGTTGAGATGTGTTCCTTCTCCTTTTCTATTTGAGCTTCTTTATTAGCTATATCAATTTCTGTTTTCTTTACCTCTAAATTATTTTGACTAACCTCTAAAGTAGCAGCTTCAATGTCTAATTCTGATTGGCTTAAACGACTATCAAGTATTTCTAATTGATTTTTTAGAGTATCCTGCTCTTGTCCTTTTTGCTTTATAAGTTTCGCATATTCTTCTTGCCTCTTTTGAATATTTTCCAATTGTTTTTTTTGATCTTGAATTTGATCATTCAATGATGCAATTTCCTCATCTATTGGATTACTATATTCCGAAAAAGCGGTATCTGATTTTAACAAAAAAAGAGTGGCTATAATTAAAAGGCACCCAATTAGACTGATTGTTTTTTTCTTATTCATTTTCATATATTAAATTATACCACATTTTTTAAACAAAGGCAACATTTTCTGGGTCAATTAGATCTAATAATCGGCTTTTGCTTAGAGGATATTCCCTATCACCGTAACGATTAAAGCCACTATATGATAAAAAGACAGCTTGTTTAGCTCTAGTTAAAGCTACATAGAATAATCTTTTTTCTTCTTCTAAATTATCACTTTTAAATAATGGGAAGGTTCCTTCATTTAGCCCCAAAACAAAGACATAATCAAACTCTAAACCTTTGACTTGGTGAATGGTAACAATTGGTATTTTTCCTTGTTCTAAACCTAAGAAATCAATACTCTTAACTAGACTAGAAAAATGAATTAAATTTTGTAAAGAAGTTTTGGAATCTACATTAGGATTATCTTTTTCAGAAAAAAAGGTTTTAAGAGTGGCAAAAGATTTTAATCTAATTGTTGAATTTTTATCCTTTTCATAATATTCTTTTAAACCTGATTCCTGCCACAAAAAATCTAAGAAAGAAACCGGTCTGAGCTTGTCTGCTTCTTTTTCAAAATTACTAATGCTGGAAGCAATATTGATAAACTTAGATTTAAATTTATTCCATAACATAATTCTCTCTTCTGTCCCCTTTTTTAATCTTTCAATTAAAAATTGTAATAACTCTATAGTTGCACCCACATCATCATCAGCACTATGAGTAGCGCTTTGAAAACCTAAGTGTTTGGCAATATTGCTCAATTTGTATGAATCTAAATTCAAAAATCTTTTGGCTAAATCTAAGGTGTCATAATAGTTTTTGAATTCAAATACCAAGTTATGCCTTTTAGAATTTTCTTTAATCATATTTAAATCAAAAGCTACATTATGACCAGAAACAATAGAGTCGCCGATAAAGTCTTTTAATTTTTGTAAAATTTCTTTGGGGTCTTTGCCATTTTCCAATAAAAACTCATCACTTATTTTATGCACAAAATAAGCCGAACCAACTGACTTAGTATTTTTTAAATAATAATGGAACTCTTCACCTAGCTTGCCATCAACAATTTCTCTAGCATAAATCTGAACAATTTCATCCACCGCTGGATTAATACCAGTAGTTTCAGTATCAAGTACTACTATTCTTCCTTTACTATGAGCGTTTAAAAGTTCAGTAAAGGGTTCTAAAAAATTATAATTTTTAACACTCACAAACTCT
>CAYTEZ010000072.1:0-2529 GCA_964437025.1 uncultured Gammaproteobacteria bacterium | reverse complement strand
AGAAATAATTAAAGAAAGAAAAGAAAACGGAAGATATGAAGACATTTTTGATTTATTGGAAAGAATTGTTGATAAAGATTTAAATAAAAAATCTTTAGAGAGTTTAATAAAGTGTGGAGCCTTTGATCAATTTTTAGATCGAGAAATTCTTTTAGGTAGCTTAGATGTTTTATTAGAATTTAATAAAGAGAGTACTAAGAATAAAAATAGTTCTCAGATGTCCTTATTTGGATCTGTGCCACAACTTGATTCTACTTTCCATCCTAAACTTGATAAACGACAAACTATTTCTAGCCAAGAAAAACTACAATGGGAGAAAGAGCTTTTAGGCTTATATATTTCAGAGCACCCCTATAATAATTATCGACAAAAATTAAATGGTGAAACTGTGCCTCTAGCTAATTTAAAAGAACATGTTAATGAAGATATTGTAAGCGCGGGGGTAGTATCTTCTATTAAAAAGATTATTACCAAGAAAAACGAGAACATGTTATTTGTTAAAATAGAAGACGGGGTATCTTTTGTGGAGCTATTAGTTTTTCCTAAAGTTTTAAAAGACACTTTGGATTTTTGGCAAGATGGGCGGGTTGTTCTTCTTAGCGCTAATGTTTCCGACAAAGATGGCGAGATTAAACTTTTGGTTAATAAAGCTTTGCTTTTAAGTGATGAGGTTTTGGAAAATGATTTTAAGAAAACAATTGAAGATTTAAGAAATGTAAAATCACGTAAACCCTATAAGCCTAATAATGGTAATTCCTATTATTCCGGGCAGGGTATTGCTACCAATAGTTCTGGCCCTAAATCTTTAGGATTAGCCTTAAAAGGAAAGTTATCTCTAGACATTATTGAAAAAATAAAAAGTATTTTACAAAACTATCCCGGTAAAAGTTCGGTGTATTTAAAAATTACTTTGCCGGAAGGGGAGAAGCTTATCAAATCAGAATTGCAAGTGGAAAATAGTGTCGATTTAAAAAATGAATTAAAAACAGAGTTGGGTGAGAGAATTGATATTGTTTAATTTACACAAAAATGTTATTATATACTATATAATAATTTTTTTATATATTTTTTATTTAAATTTTAGTTTTTAAAATTATGCCTCTAAAAAGTGCTCCTATTAAATCTGCTCGACCTCGCAAAGTAAAGGCAGATGATGGGCTTCAAAGAAAATTTGAAGTTACTCCAGAACAACTTGATACCAAGGCGTTCCGTGATGATATTGATTCCAAAAAAGAGTTTTTTCGTTTAATGGCGGAAAAGATAAAAGAAGAATCAGGGTCAGAAACTAGTGATACTCCAACTGCCAGTATGCATCACAGTGGACCAAATAAGGTATCGTATTATCGCAAAATGTTATGGCGTTATTTAACTCTAGTTTTGGTTTTGGTAATTGTTGTTTCTTATTTCTCCCTTTGTCGTTTAGATTTAGTGGTTTATACCAATAAGGAAGCAATCAATGACAATCTAAATTTTTATGCTTATGCTAGTGATGGACAGGTTGGTTTAGAAAGATCAGTTAAGGCATCATTTAATAAAATAGAGTTAGAATTAAGTGATACCTTCCCAGCTACTGGACAAAAAGAAATTGGTGGAGAAATTGCTGGTAAGGTGAAGATTGTAAATAATTATACTAAGAATCAACCTTTAGTTGCTACTACTCGCTTACTTACTCCAGATAATAAACTATTTCGTATTAAGAACACTGTTAATGTTCCAGCTGGTGGATCTATTGAGGTTGATGTTTATGCTGATACCAAAACAGCTGATATGGCCATTGAACCAACTAAGTTTGTGATTCCTGGTCTTTGGGAAGGCGTACAAGACAAGATTTATGCTGAAAGTTTAGAGAAGTTTGAATTTAAACAAGACTCTAAAAAGTTTGTTACTCAAAACGATATTGATAATGCTATTGCTCTTTTGAATGAAAAAATGGTGAAGGAAGCTGAAACTAAAGTTAATAATGCTGCTCAAAAAAATATTTTTAACTTAGACAAGGATAGTGTTTCAGTTGAAGTTAGCAATAAAGTAGGCGAAGAGGTTGATACTTTTAATTTAAAGATTAAAAGTGTTATCAATGTTATCGGTTTAAACAATGAAGAGGTACTAGCTTTGATTAGAGAAAAATTAGATATTTTAGCTTCATCTCAAGGAGTGGCTGAAGTTGATGCTGATAGTTTAAATTATTCTTTATTGAATCTTAATTCTGATAAATCTTTAGCTGAGATTAAAGTAGATTTTTCAGCTAAAAGTGCTTTTAGTGGAGAAAATGGCGGAATTGATAAAAAACATTTAGTAAGTTTGAGTGAAAAACAAATTAAGGCTTACTTAAATGGAGTTAGCGGTTTGAAATCTTATGATTTGTTTTTCCGACCTAGTTTTATAAAGAGAGCTCCAATATTGTCTGGTCGTATTAATATTTCTTATAAATAATTTTCTGGTCTATGAAGACTATTAAAGATTTTATTCCAACCACTACCATGATTTTAATAGTTTTAGGTTTTTATTACTTAATCAAAGGACTTTTTTATT
>CAYTEZ010000071.1:711-2658 GCA_964437025.1 uncultured Gammaproteobacteria bacterium | reverse complement strand
CAAACACCCCAAAAAGGATAAATTTAAGTCGCGTATAGGGTAGCTTTTCACAACGTATATCCGCATAATGAAGCAGTAACCAAAACCCAAAGAGCTAGAGATTAAAAAGTTTAAACAGTGTGAGATACAGCCCAAAATCCACCGAATTAACCACACCACTGGCACACATGGCACCTGCTATGATGTTTGAGAGCTTATCACAGGTATAGATAAAAAAGGCAAACAGAGGCAGTTTAAGCATAAAGATGTATTTAATGATAGTCGCAACCAAGTAGCTCTGTTTGGTAAGGCGATACTGAAGCGGTGTACTTGCATCATTATTCCAATAAAGCGCAAGCCTACACGAGAGAAAAAAAGCAATCACGCCAAAGAAAAGAAAAATGGCATCCAGCGTTAAAAGAGCCATAATCTCGGGCGTTAAACTCATAAGATCATCTCACCATTTTTTATTTCAATAATACGATCTACAAAGGGTAGCTCAAAAAAGAGCGGATCATGCGTTGCGATCAGTTGTGTTACGCCTTGTTGTTTGAGCGTTGCAAATTCTGCGATTAATGCCAGGGAGAGTGTTTCATCCAGATTCGCCGTTGGCTCATCGCAGAGAATGATGGAAGGGTTATTGACCAATGCTCTTGCAATGGCAACACGTTGTTGTTCACCGCCTGAGAGACGGTTCACCCGCCTCTTTGCTTTATGCGCAATACCGCATTGCTCCATGACAGCCTTAGCTTTCTCTTCTAAGCTATTGGGGGAGAGATTTTCAGGGATCAGTGGGGCTATCACATTCTCAAGAGCTGAAAGGTGAGGTATGAGATGAAATTTTTGGAAGATAAATCCAATATTCTTTCGTCTTAGCTGTGCGCTAAAGGATTCAGGCAATTTAGAGATCTCTTTACCATCGACACTGATTGTTCCACTGCTTGGTTGCATGAGTCCAGCAATGAGGGAAAGTAAGGTACTCTTTCCACTACCGCTTGAGCCTTTAAGCACCACGCACTCACCTTTTTTTATCTCCAAAGAGATCTTTTTAAGGGCATGTGCTTCTTCATCTCCTTGCATAAACTGTTTACATACGTCTTGAAGGACTATCATCGCATCACCTCGTCAGCATCAAGTGTTGAAGCTCTCCATGCGGGAATGAGTGTGGCTGCAATATAAATGGGCACACTGAGTAAAAAGAGTAAAACAAGCATTGAAACATCTACACTAAAGGGAAGCGCAAAAGAGGGTTTGAGTGCAGAATAGCCCATAAAAAGGTTTCTAAGAAGGGGAGCTTGCAGGGCGTACACATAAAACAGTGATCCTGTTACCCCAAGCAAGAAAGCGCTTAATGAGAGTGTGAAGCTTTCATAAAACTTCTCTTTTAAAATGTCATCACTGCTCCAACCAATAGCTTTTAAGATACCAATTTCTCTCTTCTCTTCAGAGCTGAGTCCACTGGTTTTATCATAGATGATGATAAAAAAGGCAAAGGCACAGATACTAAAGAGCGCTAAGAAGAAGCCACTTTTATAATCAAAAATATTCTGGTAACTCACCCTAATGTCATCTTGGGTGATGGCACGCATATCAGGATAGCGTTCATTGATTTTTTGCACGATAGTAGCGATCTCTTTGACATTGGCAACTTTTACGATGATATCGGTCGCTTTATACTCATCCAT
Source organism: uncultured Gammaproteobacteria bacterium (assembly GCA_964437025.1). Taxonomy (GTDB): domain Bacteria; phylum Patescibacteriota; class Patescibacteriia; order Patescibacteriales; family UBA12465. Next base: position 994 of record CAYTEZ010000071.1, on the reverse strand, counting down.
CCCAAAAATAGCATACGCCAATTTTTTAGGAAGAAGAATAAGATCATTGGATTCTAAGGCAAGATCGGAGTGAAAGACACCCGCGATATGGACTCTTTGCCATTTACCCTCACTCGTGATAAAGTTAAAAAAATCAGTGTAGTAATTTTCTCTCAAAATCTTTTGAACACCCTCACCGATGATCATGCCATTCTCTTTTTCCAACAGCTTGATATCGAAATGCTGTGTGAGGTTAGAGAGTGTCTTTGAGTACTGCTCTTCATACGCATCAATACCTACAATG
>CAYTEZ010000071.1:0-701 GCA_964437025.1 uncultured Gammaproteobacteria bacterium | reverse complement strand
CCCCATACACGTGGTGTAATAGCGGTAACGCCTTCTATATCTAAGAGCGCTTCTACGCGCTCTAAGGGTACATCACTTTGTTTTCCTGCGATAAAACGCTGCAAGGTAATTTGGGGTAAGGTTTTAAGGGTGGTATTTAGCTCTAGTTTTATGGCATCGGCGATCATCAAAACCGAAGCGAGTACAAAAATCAGCAGGCTTAAGATAAAGAAGATGAAAAAGCTTTTACCAAAACGACGCATTAAAGAGCGAATGGCATAATCAAGCAGTAGAAAGTTAGGTTTAAAAGACACGTTCTATCCTTGAAGGATGCGTGTAAGGAGCGTAACGATAGACAAAAGTGGAAGGAAAATATTCTAACAGTTCAGGAGATTCATTAAAGTAGGCAAACACTCCACTTAAGCTTCGGTGACGTACATAATGCGCTTCATTCACAAGGGCTAAATCAGGTAAGCCAACAAGAGCACTTAAGGTCTCTTTGGAGGCTATTTTTTCAGGCGTAAGTGAATTCGTGTGCGAGAAATAAAATACCTGTGCCATTAGCACCACGCTAAGTGTCAATAAAGTGAATAGAACACAATATGTATTGATCTTTGTCATTATTTTCCTATTTTAATAACACGTCTTGTAACTTCTTCAAAATCAATAACTTCTTGATCTGTTTTTGCTGCAGACGCACCTGCTCCATGAGCTCGGCGTTC
>CAYTEZ010000070.1:0-2712 GCA_964437025.1 uncultured Gammaproteobacteria bacterium | reverse complement strand
ATATAATTTTTATAAAGCTTTTTGGAATATGGGGAGCAATATTTTCAGAAGGAGGCGGAAAGATTATAAACGCTCTCCTAGCTACCTACATACTAACTAGACCGGAAAACACTAAGGACAGACCGAACTAACAACTTACTCATCGTCACAATCTTCTTGGTAAAAAAGATTGGATGCTTAGTATAAAACCACAAATGCTGCGGTATCTGTTTTGCATGAAGAACAAGGAGTGGCCAAGGATTTTTTCTGGGGGCATTTATACTCAATCTGTCTCTGAGTCTAGATTCTTGATGAATAAGGGTTGTTGCTTCTTTAAAATATCTAATCCCTTTATTATCTTTGGCCAACAAGTTCATTGTATAAGACTCAAAACCATTTACAGATTCTGGAAAAAGATATTTTTTATTTTCAAACAGAGACCTTCTAAAAACCGGCTTACAGTCCCCTTTTAAATTAAATTTCGTCATTATTTCTTCATATAATGGGTCATAAAAATCACAGTTACCAATATTTTCAAATTGAAAACCGCCATTAAAATCGCCTTCATCCCTCCTAATTAAAGAATTAAAAAGAGCAACTGTATAGTTAGCTGGCATATTCATTATCCTTTGTTTTATCAAAGAAAAAGATCCGGGTAAAAATTCATCGTCATCATCCAACCAAGCAACCCATAAAGACCTAGACATGCTCATACCATAATTCCTTGAAAAATTAACACCTCTGCTTTCTTTAAACCTTACAGTGTCAATTAATTCAGGATATTTTTCTTTAATTTGAAAAAGATAATTGGAAGTATCATCACCACTTCCATCATCTATAATGATCATTTTATTTGGTAAAATTTCCTGTTTTAAAATGCTTTCAACTGCCCTCTTCAACAAAAGAGATCTGTTTTTTGTTGGTATTAAAACATCAAAATAATTATCCATTTTTTGAATTAATACACCTAAACATCAATCTTTTCATCTTTTTGTGTAAAAATGGGAATATCACCGCTAATACTCTTTCATATTTATGTATAGGATCATAATAATAGAGATTATCAGAACCTATATATTTTTCTATTTTAAAATTGTTAGATAATAATAAGTTACTAACCTCCTTAAAAGAAAAGTAGTGATCGTCAACTGGTTGAAATTTTTTTCTATTCTTATTGTAGAAATCATATCTCAACCAATCTCTATTTGGCACTGTAACAATAAAAACACCATTCACTTTTAATACTCGAGAAATCTCTTTTATGGATTTATCGTAATCCAAAAGATGCTCAAGGGTTTCGGTCATAAAAACAATATCAAAAGAATCATCTGTATATGGAAGAGATTCAACATCCCCCTTCACTATATTAGCATAGGGATTGTTCTCTTTAGAGATATCACATAATTTTTGTGATATATCTATACCAAAAAGTTCCACATCACCTTTTGATTTTTGATATATCTTCTTAAGAAGAAGACCGCGTCCACAACCAGCATCCAAAATTTTTCCTTGTATTTTGGGCACCAAAGATAAGCATCTTCTATAAAAATCTTCACTTTGACCTATTTTTTCTGTGATCTGGTCATAACCGGCTGATATTTCTTGTTTTGATATTTGCATCTTATAAATTTGAAATTTTTAATAGGCTGTTAACATTATTCTGAATTGAAACTTTAAATCTATCCGATTCACTTATAGAACTTTTAATTTTCCCAAGAGAAACATTGTACATTAAAAAAGAAAGTTCCTCAATATTATCAACATTAAAAATAAACCCATTTGATTGATTCCTAATCAACTCAGATGCCGAACCGAAATTAGAAACTATTATCTCCTTTCTAGAAGCAATCGCCTCCAGTAAGACCATAGGCATACCCTCATATCTTGATGGTAAAACAAAACAATCAGCATAACAAAGAAGCTCTGGAATATCAGTTCTATTACCCAAAAAATTAACCCTGCTTGATACTCCCAACTCCTTTGATAAATTTTTATATTTTTCTTCTTCAGCACCACTGCCAACTATTATTAACCTGACCAAATTAACCCTAGATAAAGCTTTTAATAGAATATCAACTCCTTTCTGGTAAATCAGCCTGCCTATAAAAATAAAGGTGAATTCTTTTCTTTGTTCTAAACCTGGAGGTATTTCTTTAATACCATCATATTTTTCAAGATCAATACCATTTAGTAAAACATGTACCATTTTATCTCTTATACCATGACGAATTAAAGAATCTTTAACTGCGACAGAGACGGCGATAATTTTATAGCAAAAAGATTGAAGAATACGGTCGGATAGAAACATTTTTCTAGTCTTTAGTGTGTCATACACATTATGTTCAAAACAAATTATTTTTTTTACACCAGCTATTTTCCCAGTAATCCTACCTATAAAGTTTGAAAACCAAAGGTGAGTGAATAATAGATTGGGTTTAAAAATTAATATTTTATAAATAAGAATAAAAAATGATACTAGATCAAAAATGTTTTTAAAATCTACACATTCCCACTCTATCTCTTTTTTTAATTGTAAAGATAAACTATTTATGGGTTCTTTTTTTAACGTAATTATCTTTAATTTAATATCTTTATAAGATTTATTTATTTCATTTGCTTGGTCAATAACTAATCTCTCTGCTCCCCCAATTCCAAAATTATTTATTATTATAAGTATTTTTTTATTGTTCATTATTTTATACAGAAAACTCTAAAAGCACTTGTTTGATTGCT
>CAYTEZ010000069.1:0-2735 GCA_964437025.1 uncultured Gammaproteobacteria bacterium | reverse complement strand
TTTCTTGTTCAGGCGTGCATCAACAGCCTGGACACGGCTCACCACGAAACTGGTTCGCGCAGCCTTTCCAGCCTGTGCGATAAATTCATCCAGCACCTTATCTTTCGGAGTCGCCGATGCCATAACCAAGTAATCAGGCTTGGCCCACAAGGTGAAAGCGCCGAACTCGGTTCCGGTTTTAAGCCCAATGTGCGCTTCATCTACTACTAGGCCGATCTTCAGCTTGCGCGCCCGGGCGAGCGCGACAAATTCGCTCAGTGCTCGCTGAGCGTCATCAGCACCGCTCGAATAGCCAGTCTTGCGATCTTTCGCACTGGCAACGCCAGCCGCCGTCGAAAGCAGCACCATGCCCTCAGTAGGTTCTTGGTTGCGACCGCGTGAAAGCATGACCGGGAATAGATTCCCATTTGCATTAGACAGGATCGCATCTTCAGTCTGTTGCACCAAGTTCACGAAAGGGACAAACCACAACCATACTGTGTCTTGCGCTTCCGACACCTTGGCCAATGCTCGTACTAACATGAAGGTTTTGCCTGAGCCGGTAGGAGACCGCAACAAAACCGGAGGCGATGGGTGTGCCAGCAGCGTGGCTGCCAGGTTTTCGATGATCTCTTTTTGGAAGCCGAGCGGTTCCAATTTGTCCGATTGGGCAGCAACAAAATCCAGGGCGCTCATGCTCGTCCTCCTGCCTGTCCATTAAGCAGTGCGTCAATCAGACTATGGCAGTTGGCATCTATACCTTTTGCCTCCAATTCCTCTTGTAATGCTGACGGGCGTGTGCAATAAACCGCCAATCGTTCCACACCATGCTTCTTTGGCCACGCGACGAGTTCCTTCACGACCTCCGCAGAGACATTCATGCACAAAACGATATCGCAGTTGTCTGCGCGTGCAATATGTTGAACCAGCTCGTCCTGCGCTTCCCAGATGGCTTGAGTTTCGCGCAGACTCAATAGCGCCATCGCATTTTCGGCTTCTACCTCGAATGGGAGATCAGCTGGTGCGATTTTATCCAATTGCAGATAAGCGAATTCGCCGCCTTGTTCCGTGGTATATCCTAATTTGTCCGCATAGCCACTAATTACGAGACGCATACGTTTGGCAGTAATGTCGCGACAGATGTTTTTGTTGGGCTCCTTGGCGGTGGCCTCCGTGCTTGAGCAAAGAATATAGTTGCGTTGACCATTGTCCAATGCGTTGAGGGCCAACACCGCGTGAGCTGTAGTGGCGCTACCCGCGAAAAAGTCGAGCACCGTATCGCCGGTGCGAGTGGCTTGTTGTAATAGGCCTTAAATGAGTGAAAGAGGTTTAGGGTGTTGAAAAGCCTTGATGCCAAATATCGACTTCACTTCATCTGTAGCGACTCCACCGCGTGCGCTGCGTAATACCACGGGTTCGTCCTCTTCATCCTCCGCCAATGGTTCGACCTTCTCATTGATGCCAGCAATCCAACTGCTCAATGGAGCAATACGATCACCCTCCGGTTTTGCTATCCAGTGCTCCTTTCGAGATGGTCTGCCCGGTGCGATAGGCTTCCCAATCCAAAAATCCAAATCTGGTAGGTTTGCTCGCAATAACGGTGTTTTCTTCTTGGGCAGACTAGGACCTTTGCCAGCCTTAATGGCGGCAAGCAATTCTTCGCGGCTGTTGAACTGCATTACCTCGGCCGGATCGCAAGGGGGAAAGTAGATGAGCTTTTTTTCAATCATCTGCTCCATGGTATCGCTGCGCAATCCTTTGAGCGCATCGGCTATGGCCTCCTTGTCGCCATTGAGCCGGTTATGCATCTCTTTCATTGAGGAATACGCCCAAACTCGGTTTGGATCACACGGATACCAATAGCCGGTATCCGGGTCTTGAATTGGATAGTAGGTATTCTCGCGCTCTAAATGGGTATGAGCCTTAGTCAAGGGTTGCGGAGACCAATCGCCGCGCTCATCATTATCGGGGTTGCGAAATTTAGTGCGATTGGTGGGGCGCCCATTGAACTTAAACCCCTGATTAGCGTAAACAATGACATGTTCATGAACATGACTGAATCGCTGGGATAAATCATTCCCAGTATCCTTGGTTCGCCAAGCCAAGCTGCCTAAGCGTCGTCCCGGGAACACCTCGTCCATCAGCATTTCTAACTTGGCTCGGTTTTCGTCGTTAATCGACACCAGAATCACGCCATCAGAAGCAAGAATGTCGCGGGCCAGAGTCAGTCTTTGGTACAAAAACTCCAGCCACTGTGAATGCCGCCAGCGATCCTTCTCGCCAACGAAACGATCGTTGTAAACCCAATCACTGTTGCCGGTGTTATATGGTGGGTCGATGTAAATTACGCGCACACGACCAGCATGAGTTGTCTTGAGCAGGCGTAGCGAATCGAAGTTGTCACCTTCGATAATGAGGTTGCGATGGACGAATTTCTCACCGGCGCCTGCTGGTGTATGGCTCAATTCTGGAACTATCCGTGGAAGCACAATGTTGGCGGTCAATGCCTGATCATGTGCAATGCTATCGCGCTCCCACGTCATTCCGAGTTTGCGCTTGGTTAGGTGCTCTACCAGTAAGCGGCGAAGTTCTTGAGTGTTTAATTGCTCAAGGCGGGATAACAGTTCAGAGGGTTTTTCAGCCTTCTTCATCGCATCACTCCGACCAAGAGTGATGCGACTGCACCGTTGGGTTTAGCTTGCTGCGGCTCTGCGGCTCTGCGGCTCTGCGGCTCTGCGGCTCTGCGGCTCTGCGGC
>CAYTEZ010000068.1:1006-2739 GCA_964437025.1 uncultured Gammaproteobacteria bacterium | reverse complement strand
GGGCGGATCGTAAATCATAACATGAAATTCGATGCCCACTTCCTGCGGGAGGCCGGGTTCACATTGCCCGCCGGGCATATGGAATGCACATCCGTGCGGGAGGCCTTGATCGATGAGCACCGGCTGTCGTACAGCCTTGACGCAATCTGCAAAGATCATCTGGGGGAGGGGAAGACCGAGGGCATCTACGAGGAATTAGCCTCCATGTTCGGAGGGAAGCCTACCCGGGATGTGCAGATGAAGAACCTGCACCGGGCTCCGGTGGAACTGGCCTCTAAATACGCCACCCCGGACCCGGAACTGGCCATAAAACTGTGGATCTGGCAGGAGAAGGAGATAAATCGGCAAGGGCTGGAGCAGGTGTGGGATCTGGAACGCCGGTTGATGCCCGTGCTGATCGACATGGAAAAAGAGGGTGTAGCCGTGGATGTCGATCAGACTGAAAGGGCTATTAAAGACATTGACGTCAGGGTAGATATGGCGCAGGATGCCCTAAATAAGCTGGCCGGAAAACCCGTCAACGCCAACTCCCCGGTCCAAATGCGGGCGCTATTTAAAGCCGAGAAGGGTGAAGACGGTAAGTGGAGGGCTGAGGGGTTCCCGTTGGAAGAGACTGACGCCGGGAACCCGTCTATGGACGCCGATGTGTTGCGATCCATGGTGGCGGCGGGCAGTGATCGGGCTCGCCACGTATTGTCGCTGCGCAAGTTAATTAAGGGGCGTAGCTTCCTTAAAGACCACATAATGGGGCACCAACATGACGGACGAGTATATCCCAACTACAACCAAACCAAGGACGACCGGGGGCTTGGAACTGGTACAGGGCGGTTTAGCGTCGACGACCCCGCTTTACAGCAAATACCCGCCCGAGACGTTGAGGTTGCTGAAATTGTACGAGCTTGCTTTATTCCAGATCCCGGTGATGATTGGGTGTGTTCTGATTGGGAGCAGTTTGAATTCCGGTGGTTCGCCCACTACACCAAAGACGAGCACATCCTCGAAACGTACAGAAAAGACCCGTCATCGGATTTCCACAAGATGGTCGCCGGTATTACCGGGCTTCCTCGATCCCCTAGGTTTGCTGGGGACGCCAACGCGAAGCAAATTAACCTTGGTCTGGTCTTCGGAATGGGACAAGGAAAGCTAGCCGCCGAAATGGGCTTGGAATATACGATGGCCTATGACGAGCGCCGTAAGCGCGAATGGCTGGTGCCGGGGGAGAGGGCTAAGGAGGTATTTAAGCAGTACCACGAAGCCATCCCGGGGGTGTCGAAGCTGTTGGAGTCGGCCTCCGCGATCGCCCGATCCCGGGGATACGTTCGCACCGTCATGGGCAGGCACATCCGATTTCCCCGGGGGCAGTTCGTACATAAGGCGGCTGGCTTGGTGTTTCAAGGGTCGTCGGCTGATTGCATTAAGTACAAGATGATTGAGATGCACCGGGTGTCGGGCGAGGTGGGGTTCAGGATGCGCCTGTCTGTACATGATGAACTGGATTTTTCAGTCCCGAAGGGGATAAGGGAGGAAGCTAAGGCGATCATAAAGAAGAGGCTTGAGACATTCGACGGGGAGGAATGCCCCATACTATGCAGGGTGCCCATACTGGCACAGGTCGCCCACGGACCGAATTGGTGGGAAGCGTCTAAATAGGAGATAGATGATGGAACAACTTCACGTAATTTGCGATTTGCAGTATGGTTCCTGCGGAAAGGGGCTGTATGCCGGGGCTCTGG
>CAYTEZ010000068.1:0-996 GCA_964437025.1 uncultured Gammaproteobacteria bacterium | reverse complement strand
AACGGCATGGGCACCCAATGCAGGGCACACATTCATCGACGAGGAGGGGGCCAAGTTCGTTAATATCTCCCTCCCAAACGGGATCATGGCTGGTTCGGTCCGACGCGTGCTGATCGGTCCGGGGTCGGTCATTAATCCCGAGATCATGTGGTCGGAATACGAACGTTACATCGGGTTCATGGATGCGATTGAGTTCATCATCCACCCGTTCGCATCCGTGGTGAATGAGGGGCACCGGGCGACAGAAGGATCCCGCAACTTCAAGATTGGCAGTACGATGAAGGGGGTCGGTGCTGCCGTGATCCAGAAGATCGAGCGCGATCCGGATAACATCAACGTGGCCTGCGTTGCTTTATTGGGCACTCCTCTGGAATCATTCGTGGTGCCGATCGATGAGTACAACGAATGCATGGACCGCGCCCGGATCGTTTTGCTGGAAGGAGCGCAGGGATTCAGTCTGTCCATCAACCAAGGGTTTTACCCCTTTACGACATCCCGGGATTGCACCGTCGCCCAGCTGATGTCCGATTGCGCCATTCCTATGGCGGAGGTGGCCACCGGCGCGGTTGTTACTCACGGGGTTTGCCGCACGTATCCCATCCGCGTGGCCAATCGGTTTGACACCAAGGGCAAGCAGATCGGCTGGTCCGGCCCGTGTTATTCCGACCAGAAGGAATTGCAATGGTCGGAAGTGGGCGTGGAGCCTGAGCTAACCACCGTCACCAAATTGCCCCGCCGCATCTTCACGTTCTCCCGGGAGCAGATCATCGACGCCGTTCGCATGAATGGTGTCGGGAATATCTTCCTGAATTTCTGCAACTACCCGCAGGAGGCGAACGGGAAGCACATCAACGAGTTGATCGAGGATATTAACTGCATTGCCCCGGTTATGGCCACTGGCTGGGGGCCGAAGTCATCCGACATCAAGTGGCTTAACGAAGGCAACCTGTCTGAGGTGATGGCATGAGCGACATACTTATGCCCCACATTGCAATT
>CAYTEZ010000067.1:0-2746 GCA_964437025.1 uncultured Gammaproteobacteria bacterium | reverse complement strand
GAACGATAATTTATCTTTAAAGCAAATTCTTTTACCGGTTTAAAATGTTCACGAAATAAATCGGCGATAAATAATGGTCTAGAATCTCTAAAACTATATATGGTTTGATCAATATCACCAATAAAGGAAACATTTTTATGCTCCTTAGCCAATTCTTTAATTATTAAATATTCAGATAAATGAGTATCTTGAAATTCATCTAATTGAATAAAACGATACCGCTTGGACCATTCTTTAGCCACCTCCTTATTACTACTTAAAGTTTTAAAAGTTAAAAGAACTAGTTCATTAAAGTCAAAAGCATTTTGTTCACTTAACTTTTTTAAATATTCTTCACTAAAAAGAAGTAATTCTGGATCTAATTCTTTAATTTTCACATTATATCCAAAATCTTTTTGCAAAGAAGCTAAGCGATATTTAAAAATACTATCTAATAAATTCAAAATCTCTCTATCTTTTTCAATAAATATTTTTTGACTTTGATTTAAAATATTTTTAGCTAATTCTAATTGATCATCTTCATCTAATATAATAAAGTCAGAACTAATACCAATATTTTTTGCTTCGGCTTTAAGGAAGTAAGCGCAGAAGCCATGAAAAGTTTGTATGGTTAAAGCATCAAAATCATTTTTGTCATCTACTAAATTCTTTAAACGACTTTTCATTTCATCAGCTGCTCGATTAGTAAAGGTCAAGGCTAAAATTTCATTAGGCTTTATTCCCTCTTTTAAAGCTTTAATAATTCTCTCAGTTAAAACTGTAGTTTTTCCAGTACCAACAGGAGCATTAACTAAATAAGCTCCAAAAATATTTTCTATAATTTCTTGTTGTTCTTTATTGAATTCCATATTTATGCTAAGATATTGACATGAATTTAGACAAAGAAAAATCATTATTTAAATCCGGCCATAAATTAATTGCAGCTATTGATGAGGCGGGACGTGGACCACTAGCTGGTCCAGTTGTTAGTGCTTGCGTTGTTATTGACTCTAGTTTTGAAATCATCCCGGAATTAGAAAAAGTCCGTGATTCCAAAAAGCTTTCGGCTAAACAACGACAAGCTCTTTTTTCTATTATTAAAAATAATGTAAAAGCGGTAGCTATTGGTGTTTGTGATAATAGGGTAATTGATAAGGTAAATATTTTGCAAGCTACTTTTCTTTCCATGAAAAAAGCTCTAGAAAAAACCAAAATGCCGGTTGATATTGTTTTAGTTGATGGTAAATTCCCTATTCCTAAACTAAATATTAAACAAGAAGCTATAATTTCAGGTGATGATAATGTTTTTTCTATCGCTATGGCTTCAATTATTGCTAAAGTCTCGCGTGATTTTTTAATGGAAGAAATGGATAAGAAATATCCACTATACAAATTTTCTAAACATAAAGGGTATGGCACTAAAGTTCACATGGACATGATAAGTCTTTATGGTCCCTGCCCTATTCATCGTCTTTCTTTTGCTCCGTTTTCAGTTGATCCAAAAAAGCTTTAGAACAAAGTATTAAAGTATCAAAGTTTTAAAAGAAAGGGACAAAAGGATAAAAAACAAAAATATTATTTGCGGACAAAAAGGAAAGCGAAGAAAGGATCAAAATAGAAAGCCCAATCGTAGCTAAGACAACACTCGCCATCGTCACCACGATAGACACGGAACACACGAGGGCGGCCACCCGAGCCGCTAATGGTATTCGTAGCTACTGCAATCCATTCATTTTCAGGTTGATCATGCCCCATTAATTTCTCATAATCTAGTCTAAAAAGTGGCCCTACCTCTGGCGGACATATATCTAGTCCCATTTCTTTTCCTTTGTCTATTATCTTTTTAAACGATGCTCCGTTTGGGAAACCCAAATCAGCCATAGATAGTTTAATTAATTTTAAGTCTTTTTTCTCTTTGCTTATTTTAAAATCTTTATGATCTAGCATCCACTGAGCATCATTAAATATTTGATTAGAATTATTATAGTCTAATATTTTTGCTCTCTCATTTAATTCTGTCTGAATTTGGTCTTTACTTCTTTCTCCAATAGTCATGTTAAATTTTTCTACTTTTTGTTCTGGAAATTTAGTATAGATATATTCAACATCGTCTCTATCTATTAATTCTTTGAAAAATGGCCCAGCATATACTTTAATATCTTTGTTTTCTATTACTTCTTCTTTGGTGGTGGCAATTTGTTCTGATCTGCAAGAGAAAAGTATTAATAAATCTTCTTGTATGCTTCTGGCGTCTCTTAATTCTTTTATTCTAGGATCTTTTTGGTAACCAAAACCTTCAATTTTATTATCCATTTCATAAAGGAATCGTAATTCCTCTTCATTTAATTCTTCTTGTTTTTTTGTTTTGTTTTCTATTTCGGTCAACATTTTCATATCTGACTCTTTTTTTAGATATTCATCTTTGTCTGGAAATTCTTCTAGCTTTTTATTCAATACATCACCCATATATGGATCAAGATTTTGTTTATATGAGATACCACGAACTTCAGCAATCTTATCATCTTTCATACGAATAGCAATTCTAGGAATACTAGCTTCCTTGTTATCATCTAAAGTATAGTAGCAATGGAAATCTCCTCCTTGAAGTTGAGTTTTAGCTGTATTTTCACCAGCAGTGCACCAACCAGTTCCACGACCACGGATAGATTTATTTAATTCTTTGTAGTTTTCAGATTCTTCATCATCTTGTTTATACTTTACCCACTTACCTTCAGTGATTGGCAAAAGATGTTTAGCGATGGGATGA
>CAYTEZ010000066.1:0-2796 GCA_964437025.1 uncultured Gammaproteobacteria bacterium | reverse complement strand
TTCCCTTGACGAGGCGCTGCGAAATCCAGCGCTGCGCCGCGTGCTGGGGCAGTCCAGGTGATCCCCGACAGAGTATGTCGGCCCGGCAGCGAGGTGCCTGAGACGCAAACGCGAGCGGTCCTTTGTTCGGTCCGGCGAAAGTCCGCCGGCCATGACCCCCTAGTGGATGCGATGTGGATTGCCAGGTGGTATCTGGACGATGGCCGGGCTCCGGCGCACTGGTATCGGCCTGGGGACACCAAATTATACACGCCATCGCCCACATTTTATTGGCTCCCGATCGACGCCCTCACCGACATCCCGATCGCCGAACACGACATCGAGGCGTTATGACAACCGACACCCCCGCCATGGCCCCGCCCATCGCCGTCCCGCTCACCCACGAGCAACTCATCGCGCTGGCGATCGACATCGCCGATGCCGCGAGCCGCAGCGACATCGAGTGCTACACCCTCGGCGAGCGCGTCGGCACCGTCAATTGGTGGGACACCAGCCTGATCTCGCCCGATGACCCCGAACTGCGCCCCGCCATCAACCAAGCGCTGCGCTACCTCGACGCGCGCGGCCTCATCCACCGCAGCGTCGTCGCGCCGCACCGCGTGTGCTTCCCGGTCGGGCTGTGGGAGGCGCGGGCATGACGCGCAAGACCTTTCCGCTCACTCTGCGGCTGCCGGAAGACACGCACTCCACGCTGCAGGCGATCGCCGATCGAGCAGGCTGCAGCATCGATGTCGTGGTGCGCGTCTGCCTCGCGCGCGAGGTTATTGCCATGGGCGTCGCTCAGTCAGCCGCCGCCGCGCTCATCCGGCGGCGGGGAGATGCCAAATGAAATGGCTGCTCGTGTTCTACCTCGCCAACGGCGCCAATGTCACCTACCGCTACCCTTTCCCCTCGCGCGCCGAATGCGAGGTCGCGCAGTCGCTGGCCACCGCGCGCTACCAAATCTGCGAGGCCATGCACCCCGGCCGCGTGCCGGCGCTCGTCGCAACCAACTGCGTGGCCGACCCCGGAGCGAGGCGGTGACCGCGCTCGCGCTGTTCGCCAGCACCTTCGCGCTCGTCTTCGCGCTCGGGCTTCAATCGCTGAACGTCAACGGCGGTCATTACGGCGCCGCGTTTCTCACCAGTTTCGCCATCGGCGGGGCCAACCTGCTGCTCTACAAGATGGCGCCCGATGCCAGCGGCCTCGAGATCGCCGCCTACCTGGCCGGCGGCCCGCTCGGCATCGTCTGTTCGATGCGCGCGCACCGCGCGATGGTGCGCATCATTCACCCACCCAAGGAGTAATTGACATGGCAAAAGCATTTTCCGTACTGCTGCAAGACCTGCGCGATGGCAGAACCCACGACGACATGACGCAGAAGTTCGCGGAACTCGTCAAGGAGGTGGAAGCGACGGGCCGTGCCGGCTTCGTCGCGCTCATCGGGAAGGCATGACCATGCGCGCCCACCCGATCTCCCCCACCCGCTATCCCCACTTGTCCGTCATCGCCGGCCGGCCGGTCGAGCACCGCTCGCGCGACGCTCGGCACTACCACATCGAGCGCGTGCCCCTCATCACAAGCGCGGCCACCATCATGGCCGACATCGTGCGCGTCGTCGTGTTCGGCGCCGTGCTGTTCGGGCTGATCTATGGCGTGTTCGCGCTCGAAGTGGCGGTGGCTCGATGATCCGGCGTCTGCTGACGCGCTTCGCCATCCCCCGTCCAGGCTCATCTCCGGTCCCCGACCCAACCGTCGACCCCGACACCATGTACGACGATGCGATGCGCGCGCACTTGATCCGCACCATCGGGCATCGCATCGCAACCGAGGCCGCAGCGAGAGAAATAGAAACGCACGCCCTCTGTCTGTGGCAAGCCGATGGAGGCCCCGGCATGTGGTACGACAGCAGCATAACACGGCCCGGCCACGAGATGAGCGAGCACGCTGTCAGTCGCGCCACCACATTTTTGGGCCTGTGCGGGCTGATCGAGCGGGTTCCGCTCAACCCGCATCTCGTGCGGATCAAGGGAGAGTCGATGCCGCTGTGACGATCAATGAGCCGGCCCCGCGCGCGACGCGCCATCCTCACAACTCCCGCGTCGCCTACCCTCGCGGTGGCTGTCTCACCCAATACGTATGCCTGACTGGTGGATAACGCGAGATGGAGACCTTGATTGCCTCGCCATCTATGAGCGCCACTACTCAGCGTACCGATATGCAGATGGGCGCGGGCGCAGGTTGTTCGTCGGACCTGGGGAAAAACTCGTTCTGCGAACCGACTCTGCTGATGCCATGTTTGGCCAGGCGGGCCTCACTGATCTGTTCCGGACCAGTTTAGGCGACGTGAAGGATAAAGCAGATGGAGGCGAGAGTGTTTGAGGCGTGGCCCCTGGTTCCCGGTTATTCCCCGGCAGTGGGAACTCCGCGCGACATTTCGGTTTCGGCTGCGTTACAGCCTCATCAGGCGCTAGTGCCGGGACAGATGCTAGCTGCACAGGGCCACATTGCTAGCCCACGCCTCAAGCACTCTCACTGCATAAGTATAGCGCGGAATTGGCTGCGTCTGCCGGAATGAACAACTTAGGAGAAATATTGTGCGCCATGGACGACAACAGCAAACTGAAGAAAGGACGATCGAGATGGTAACCCCGGAGAAGTTGAAGGAGGGCGCGAAGTACATTCGCGGCATGCGGCTGGAACGCGCGAACCGGGGAACCGACCAGCGCGGATGCGGAGACGGTGCGTGGCATCAGGCTATCAACGCCTACGCCGATGACCCGCAATACTTCCCGCGACCGACCGATGGTAGTTCTA
>CAYTEZ010000065.1:0-2803 GCA_964437025.1 uncultured Gammaproteobacteria bacterium | reverse complement strand
TCTCTAAAGGTATTTCCATTTCCTCTTTTAGATATCTGATTATAATGTATATTATAATCTTTTTTAAGTCTTGATATTGCTAATTCAACTTTTTTCTTAATATATACCTGATCATAGAAATCAAATAAAATGGTAATCTTATATCCTGGAATTCCTATAAATTTAGAAACCTTATTAAACCCTTTAATATTTTTTACTGATTTATTTATTTTGTGATTGGTAACCTCTACTTTAATAGGAAGTTTATCATCTTTATGATCACTTAGTTCTAAAAAATAATCTTCTATTTCTTCTATTTTATTATAATTCTCAAAGAGACTAAGATATTTCATATGTCTATATATAAAAAAAGCACTATAATTATAGTGCTTTTTTATTATTAATTTATTTAATTAGAGTGGTAATTCTTCTTCTTCATCCTCATCCTCTACTTCTTCGAATTCTCCTTGTCCTTGTGGTTGAGCTTGTGGTTGATCCTGTCCTTGTACTTGTGGTTGAGCCTGTGGTTGTGCTTGTGGCTGAACTTGTGGTTGAGCTTGTGCTTGACCCTGTTGACCCTGTGGTTGTGCTTGACCTTGAACTTGTGGTTGAGCTTGTGCTTGACCCTGTGGTTGTACTTGTGGTTGAGCCTGTGGTTGTGCTTGACCTTGAACCTGAACTTGTGGTTGAGCCTGTGCTTGACCCTGTGGTTGTCCACCGAATAAAGCAGATGGGTCTATTTTATCAATATTTAATCCTTGTTGAAGAACATGTTTTGTAATTTCTTCAGCTAATTGAACATCTGAATAGAACTGTCTAGCATTTTTATCTAATGAGTCTTTAACCTTTTTAATATAAGCGTTTAATAAAGATTGAGGAATATCAGCAGTAACATTAACCCTGTATATATCATCAACAATCATCACACTTTCTTTAATGATTTCCTGTAGTTTTCTTTTTTTAGAATAAGATTCAAATTTTCTTATGTGTTTCATTTTTAAGAAATAATTTTTTATATAATCTATATATTATAATTAAAAAGCGTTTTTTTTCATTACTTTAAAAGTAGTAATAGAATTACTGCAACTAGTCCTCCTCCACCAAAGGTAAATCCAAAAAACTTTTGCTTTTTTAACTTTTTAATTTGTTTGGTGTTGTTAGATATAATGCTATCTTTTTTGATGGATTGTTCATTTGACAACAATCTATCTCTCTCGTATTTACTTATTTGCTCTTTTAAATTGGATATTTGTAAACTCTTATCTTTTACAAGATCCTCTAATGTGTTTGTCTTTAATTTTAATTCAGCTACTTGTTCACCTAATCTATTTACAACAATAATATTTGCACTATCTAGTTTCTCATACTGAAGCTTAGATTGTTTTAATAGATATAACAAATCATAGGCGTTATCAATTTTTTGAGCTTGTTCCAAAGTAAATATTACATAAGTTTGACCATCTTTAATATAATATCTAGGATATTCTTCTGATACCTGTGCTTTTAATGTTATAAAAGTAAATATTCCTAATAATAAAAGTAGTATTTTTTTCATATTAATTTATTTTATTTTTAAGTGATTTTATTAAATCATCCCCAACTCTCTGTACTGGGTTTTCTGTAGCACTTTTTATTTGAGCATTTAATCCATTAACTCCATTTTTTATCTTAGATAATTCCTCAAAAGAAGTTGATACTTTTTGTTCAATCAGTGTTATCCTTTGATTAATTTCAAGAAGTAGTTTTTCTTTTACTTTTGAAGAATCTTCTAACTTAGCATATTCATATTTTAATGTTTTAATACTATCTGATATTCTATCTCTTTCCTTTTGTATTTGATTTATCTCATTTTTAAGTCTTTTATTTTCTTGTTTATAATCATCTGGTTTTGAAAGAAGAAAATAAATTATTACTGCCAATACAATACAACCCAAAAACAAATAGATTGGTTTAATACTTTTTAGCAATGAAACTCCTGCTGTTTTTTCTTTTGACAAAAATGACCCTAAAAATGAAGTAGGTTTTTTAGGAGATTGATCTGTTGTTGTAGTTTCTTTAATAACTTCTTTTGGTACCTCCTTAATTGGTTTATCTTCCTTGACAACTGGATTAATTTTAGATTTAGTATCAGGCTTTTTAACAGGTTTTTTAATTACTTTTTTGCTTGTATCATTACCTGTATTAGATTTTTTACTTAGTGCCATATAATATAATATTTTTTATTTTTTGAAAAACTTTAACTATATTTGTAATATATATCTAATAATATCATCTACCTTCAAAATTTTAGAAAAAATAAATATGATTAAGAAAATAGTATCATTTGACTTTGATGGGACTTTAATACATACCCCTACCCCGGAGTCAGGCAAACATGAGTGGGAGAAAAAAACAGGCCTTAGTTGGCAAGGTCGCGGATGGTGGGGAAATGCGGAATCACTTAATACAAATGTTTTTTATCCACCTGTCAATCAGTGGGTTTATAATCAGTTTGAAAAATATCAAGCGGATGATAGTAACTATGTTTTTATTGCTACCGGTAGATTACATAGACTCGAAAGGCAAGTAAGAAATGTTTTAGACTTACATGATATTAACTGTGACTTATACTGTAATACTGGTGGTGACACTTTTAATTTTAAATGCCATCTATTTGAAACATTAATCAAGGCCAATCCACACGCAGATGAGCTCATTATGTTTGATGATAGACACGAGCATTTACATAAATTTGTTGAATGGGCAAAGAATCAGCCTATTAAAGTGACTATTATTGATGTCATTAACAAAATAACAATGTTGTAAAGGTGCATATTGATAAAGA
>CAYTEZ010000064.1:0-2925 GCA_964437025.1 uncultured Gammaproteobacteria bacterium | reverse complement strand
AAGACGGTTATTAAAAAGATTGAAGATTTCTTAGATTTTTCAGGAGAGAAATAGACAAAAGACAAAAACAAGAGGTTGTGTAAGCAACCTCTTTTAATTTATCCTAATTAAAAAAATATCCTAATGATATAGAAAGAACCCAGGAAGAGGAAGATTAAAGCCGCTAGAAGATTAAAGAAGATTATAAATCTTGGAGAAACTATTTTAATCTTCATGGTGAAGAAGGCAATTAAGAAAATAATAATCTCATCTAAAAGATAAAAGAGTATATAAATGGTCATGTATAAAAGGGTCATGCCAAAGGATAGATGAGCTTCAGCTAAGATGCCTGAAAAAAGTACTGGCAAGAAAGCTGAACAAGGGAATTCAACTACGGTAATAACTAAAGAGAAAAGAGCAACAACACTTAGCAAAATAGCTAAGTTTTTTTTGTTAGCAAAGATCTTTTCTATCTTGGGACTTAATTTTCCCAGTAGGTTAGAAGAAGAACAATTTGGTCCTTGCTTATATGATTTGATAAACTCTTTGAATAAATATATTCCTCCAACTATTGATAGTATTCCAATTAGTAATTCCATGCTCTTTACATAAGGAGTGATAAGGGTAAAAAGTTGATGCCAAAGGAATATTAAAAGACCATAAGTTAGTCCAGTGATAAGCAGAAAAGTACCACCTAAAAGTAATATTCTTTTACGTGATCCCAGTACCATAACTAGACCAAGAATAATAACCAAAGCTCCTAGTGAGCAAACGTTAAAACCATCAACTATTCCTAATACTACAGATAGTGCTGGTAGAGAAAATTTTTCTACATTAATTTCTTTACCCCAAAATGATTTAACCTTATTATCACTTACTTCTTTAATTTCATCATTAATTTGAGCTTTTATTTGGTTTTTAATATTATCATTGAAACCGATAAAATATTTATCATCAATAAAAGTAACAGGAACTAAACCCTGTTGATTTTTGGTAACATTATATTCTTTATACAAGTTATTAACTAATTCAGTATTTTCTGAAAAAACATATTCATTAATAGTTATATCAGAACGATCTTTTTTTAATTCATCTAAAAACTGTCTTTCTTTTATACAATGAGGACAGGTAGGACTACCAAAAAAGTTAATTTCTTTAGCCTTAGTGTCGGCTAGCGTTGGCTTGATAAATGGGAAAAATAAAAAGAAGGCCAAAAAGGCACTGAAGATAAGGTTCTTTAAAATTTGTTTTTTCATAAGGTTATTTTAATGATATTATCATATCAAATATTAAAAAAAAGGAAAAGGGGAATTGAGTATTGATATAATCTGGATATTATATTAAGATAGAATATCAACTAAATAGGTTCGTCTATGCAGGTACCAAGAACAAATCTTGGCCTGTTTTCGTGCTTAAATTAAATTAATATAAATATATGATAAATAATGACAAAATAATAATAAAAGGGGCTAGAATGCATAATCTAAAAAATATCAGTCTAGAAATCCCACATAACAAATTAACAGTAATAACTGGTGTTTCTGGCTCTGGCAAGTCTTCTTTGGCTTTTGATACCATCTTTGCCGAAGGACAACGTCGTTATGTTGAATCACTTTCTCCATATATGAGACAATTTCTTGGTCAAAAGAAGCCAGCCGAGGTGGATGAAATATTAGGTTTAGCTCCCGCTATTTCTATTGACCAAAAAGCTTTATCGCATAACCCCAGATCAACAGTTGGAACTCTAACTGATATTTATGATTACTTGAGAGTTTTGTATTCTCGTATTGGTGAAGTTTTTTGCCCTAAGTGTGGTCATAAGATTGAAAAACTAACTTTAGAAGAAATGGTTGATATATCTCTTTCTCGGGCTAAAGAAGCTAAAGCTAAATATATAACTATAATTTCTCCGGTGGTTAGGGATAGAAAGGGCGAGTACTATCAACTATTATACGATTACCTATCATTAGGTTATTCCGAGGTTAGAATTGATGGAGAAATTCGTTCTCTACGTGATCAAATCAAACTTAGCCCTAATAAAAAGCACAGTATTGATATTGTGATAGATAAGATGTTACCAAATGATGATTCTAGACTATTTGAGGCTATTGAAAACGCTATAGCATATAGTAAGGGTTTAGTTTTTGTATCCTTGGATGATAAAAACGAGTTTTTGTTATCATCTAATTGGACTTGTCCTAATGATAATTTTTCTTTTCCAGAAGTAGAACCTCGACTTTTTTCTTTTAATTCACCTCATGGTGCTTGTCCTTCTTGTTCTGGTTTAGGCAAGGTTGGTTTTTATGCTAATGAAGTTTGTCCTAAGTGTAATGGACAGCGTCTTCGAGAAGAAGCACTAGCTGTTAGAATTAATGGCAAAAATTTAGCCGAGGTTGCCGCTATGTCCTTGGAGAAAGCAGGAAATTTCTTTGCTGAGGTTTTAGAAAAACTTAGCAAGCGTCAAATGAATATAATATCAACCGTCATGCAACAGATAATTGATCGTTTAGAGTTTTTAAATAAGGTTGGTCTTAGTTATTTAAATCTAAGTCGAGAAGCTGAAACATTATCAGGCGGAGAAGCCCAAAGAATACGTTTATCATCACAAATTGGCTCTCAATTATCACACACTCTTTATGTCCTAGATGAACCAACTATTGGTCTACATGAACGAGATACCTTCAAATTAATTGAAACTCTGAAGTCATTAAGAGATAAAGGTAATACTGTAGTTTTAGTTGAACATGACGAACAAACGATTATTAACTCTGATTATTTAGTTGATATGGGGCCAGAGGCTGGTATCTATGGTGGTGAAATTGTGGCTATTGGTGAGACTAAAAAACTTTTAGCTGGAAAAGGGGAGAATGATAAATCATTGACTCTTAGTTATTTAAATAGGGAAAAGAAGATAGAGGTACCAGAAAAAAGAAGAAGTCAGAATAA
>CAYTEZ010000063.1:2458-2966 GCA_964437025.1 uncultured Gammaproteobacteria bacterium | reverse complement strand
TAATATCCGTCATAATGCCCCGGATGTCATCGGGGGCGAAGTCGTGCTTGTGGTCAGGGTTGGCCCCAGGCTGGCCGACGTGGGGATATAGGTCTTTATGGGGGAGGTACAAGCACAAGTATCCCCCCATCTTGATCACCCGCCACCACTCCTTTAAAGTGGCTTTCGTATCGACGATATGTTCCAGAAGGTGACTGCTGAATACGAAGTCGAAAGCCTCGTTGGCAAAAAGGCCCAAATCTTCACAGGTCTTGACCGGGACATCGATCCCTTGATTTCCCCAGTGGTGGCCGTTATCGACCCCGATGAAGTGGGGGAATGCCTTGTACGGGCCACAACCGAGGTCAAGCCCTTTCCCGCGAGTGTACGGGACAAGTTCCCACCGAATCTTCGCTGCTTCATTCCCTTGCGGCCCTTCCATTGTCCAAGTCATTACACGCCCTCAAAAAGTTTTCTAGCTAATTCCTGTTTATTTCGCCACAATCTGGCGGCCAAAGCCCTATTGTTT
>CAYTEZ010000063.1:1409-2445 GCA_964437025.1 uncultured Gammaproteobacteria bacterium | reverse complement strand
CGAATACAACGCGTAGCCAACCGCTAGTATCCTAGATAGGAATGCAACGGTCAAGACATTCTGCGGCGTAAGGGTGTAACCCGCTTGATCCGCCGCCATTACATACGCTTTAATGAGGCTGGTAGCTATATTCTGCGGAGTAAAAGCATAGGATGCTTGCTCGACTGGCTCGATGGTGGCAGATTGCCGCGTCGTTACATCCTGCGGGGAGAAATTATACGATCCAACATCCGCCGTTGTAATGAAGCTTCGGATCGTGGTGGTGGCGATGTTCTGCGGGGTAAATGCGTAGCTGGCCTGATCAGAGGTTTGGACGAAAGTGGACTTTGTGTTTATGTTTTGCGGGGTGAGTGTGTAGCTAGCCTGCACTGCAGTGTCTATGCGACCAGCCTGCGTGCCAACGCTCTGCGGAGTGAAGGAGTAAGACGCCTGTTCCGCTATAAATGGATCGATGCCGGTAGTGAACGCGCCTTCCGCTGACCAAACTCCGTCCGGCAGGGCTTGAACGCGCCAGAAGTAGGTCGTGCGATCTGCAAGCCCGGTTATTGCGTAGGTCAAAACATCGACCCCGACCGTCGCGCTACCAGTGGAATATGGGCCACCGCTGGTAACACCCCACTCTATCCCATATCCCACGTTTCCAACGACTTGACCCCAATACACATCGACAGTCTTGGTGCGACTGGTTGCGATGTTCTGCGGTGTGAAGGCATAGGACGCTTGTGCAATTGTTGTTAAGTACGTCGCCGACTTGGTCGTCGTTACGTTCTGCGGGGTAAAGGCGTAAGATGCCTGACCGATAGCCGTTATCGACGCAGTAGTCTTGCTCGTCGCTACGTTCTGCGGGGTAAAGGCGTAGCTAGCCTGATTCGACGTTTGCCCGAAGGCGGGTTTGGTCGCTACGTTCTGCGGGGTAAAGGCGTAGGAACATTGCCCGGCAGTCGTGGTTGCCGAAGTAGCAGCCGGAAGAAACGCCATTACCCCTGTGATGTGCGCCTCGTTCGCCGCTACCGTAAAAGTGGCCGCTTTGGCCGCA
>CAYTEZ010000063.1:0-1399 GCA_964437025.1 uncultured Gammaproteobacteria bacterium | reverse complement strand
TGCGTCAGATACTCGGTGCGCCCGGCTATCGTCGCGTTGCTGGTGGCGCTTGTGTACCCTGTGCCGGCGCTGGCAAGAGTGCTTCCGCTATCGTTCTGCGTCCAGCCATAGATTAGCGCGCCATTAGCCCCAGGGGTTGTTGTCCCTGATGTGATCGCATCTGTTCCAGTTCCCGGTGATGTCTGAGCTTGTTGCGCAGGGGTACCGGTCAGAGGGCTTGAAGTCGCTACACCAGAAAACTCATCAAGTACGATGGCAGCATAGGTAAGATTGGTGGCGCCGACTCGACTGAGAATAAATGTTGTCGGGGCGTTGGTGATGTTTGCCTTGTAAAACGACTGCGCCGTCTGGTTGTTCGTGGCGTCGTATACAACCGTTCCCATCGTGCAAGAATTTCCTGCACCGTCCTTGACTTGCAGGTCGGTCATGTTCCCGCTTGCAGTGACATAACCAGAGACGAGATTTCCAGAGCCGATAGCCGAGACCGTAGCAGTAACGGTCGTGACTGACCCGCCGGACCAGTCCTGGTTGCTTCCGCCCTGTACCCGCGCGAATGCCATTTATCGGGGCCTCCATTTATCAAGTGTGGGTGCAGCGAGGGCAAACAACGTAGAATTGAAGACATTATCGAGTGAAAAATCATCCAGGTAAATCGTTCCACCTGCGGCAACGGATGAGCGTATCTGCAAATAAAACTGCGTCGTGGCGGCAAAATGCATACCAGCAGCGTTGACCGTCCCTGAGTCCGGAACGATCTTCCATCCGTCGTTTGTACTTACCTGTGTGCCGTTGATGTACAGCGTAAATGCAGAGTCGCAACCCGCCCCCGGCGTGCAGCTAAATGATGTAGGCTGTTTTATCTTCAAGACATACTCGCGCCAGACGCCATCAGTCGGGTGCGTGTAGTTGACGTTGATCTGTGATGCTGTGTTAGCTCCGTGCAATCCGGTGTTTGTCCAACACACCCCGGCGTGCGAGCCCCCAACACCGTCATCATCACAGTCATCGAACTGGAAACCTGACGGACTCATCAGCACGGTGAACCATTGCCCGGTGGGGGTGCCCTCCCGGATAACTTTTATAACTGGATCGCCAATTCCGGAATTTCCCCACGACCATCCGGGCTCCATGCGCATCCACCAGCGGTAATAGCGCGTGGAGCCAGAGAAAGTTCCAGGGAAATACGTACCGTAAAGTCCCTGATACAATGGTTCAGCGCCTTCTGGTTGATTACCCCCGTCATTGCCAACAGCAACAATCCTCATCGACGACGCGCCGCTGTGTTTAATTGCCGTGGATATCGTCGTCCCCGGCGCGCCGTTGTTGACGCTAAAGTTATCACTCCCGGGTATGGGTGGTGCCAGAGTCCCGGTTGCGTTGTTCGTGCAGGGCGCCGTAC
>CAYTEZ010000062.1:0-2991 GCA_964437025.1 uncultured Gammaproteobacteria bacterium | reverse complement strand
ATTCTATTATAGCCGGCGAGTATTTAAATGACGGAGATAGAGACAAAATAGTGATTGGAAAAGAGATAGCTGGCGGTCAGGGTGGAGATTTGGATTATCTTAGTTTAGGAGGTGTTCTTATTGGTGATAAAATAGATGTAAAATTTAGCAATAATATAAAAAGAACTTACACTATAAAAGGTATTTTTTCTACGAAAAATAATCAAGCCGATCAAATGGCCTTTGTTACTAAAAAAGAAATGGAGTCAGTTCTTGGTGTTCAAAATTTATCTTCAGAAATAATTATAAAAACAATTGAAAAAGGTCAAGAAAAGCAATATATAGAACCAATAAGGCAATCTGGTTTTCATGATGAAGAGATAAGAACATGGGAACAATTAACGGGCTTTACTTCTAGTGCTAGTAAGAGTTTTACTATGATTAGTATTATTCTCGGTGCTATTGGCACGGTAGTAGCTGGAATTACAATATTTATCATTATTTTTGTGAGTATTGTAAATAAAAGAAGGCAAATTGGGATACTAAAGGCTATTGGCATGAAAGAGAGTACAATAATTTTATCATTTGTTATGCAGGCTGTATTTTATGCTATTATTGGAATCCTTTTGGGTATTAGTATAATTTTATTTGTCATTAGGCCATTTTTTATAGACAACCCCTTAGATTTTCCAGTGGGCTGGGTATCGTTAAAAATAACTTTTGATATAATTAAGATAAGTAATATTAGTCTCATGGTAGCTGCTTTAATTGGTGGTTTCATCCCTGCTTTCAGAGGCACCAGGGAAAGTATTTTGGATGCAATTTGGGGTTAATTTTTAAAATAAAAAAAATGATCATTGAAGTAAAAAAATTAAAAAAAACCTATGGCGGAAAAATTCCAACTCATGCTCTTAAGGGGGTTAGCTTCGAGGTTGAGAAGGGGGAATTTATAGCTTTGATGGGGCGTAGCGGCTCAGGCAAGTCAACCCTTCTGCACCAATTAGGCCTACTCGATTCTCCAAGCTCGGGAGATATTATTATAGATGGAATAAACACAATTAACTTTACAAAGAAACAAAAAAATGAATTTCGTTTAAAAAAATTAGGTTATGTATTTCAAGCTTATGCCCTATTACCAGAATTAACAGCTCTAGAATCAATTTATTTACCATTAATGCTTTCTGGCGTGTCTAAATCTCAATATATTAAAAAGGCTCTTGAAATGCTTGAAAAAGTTGGTCTTAGTGAACGAAGAAACCATTTGCCAAAAGAAATGTCTGGTGGTGAACAACAACGGGTAGCTATTGCTAGAGCACTAATAAATGAACCGGCTATTTTATTTGCAGATGAACCAACGGCCAATCTAGATAGTGAATCATCAGAAACAATTTTAAAATTATTTAAAAAGTTAAACAAAGAAATTGGACAAACTATTATCATGGTTACTCATGAGCCAGATGACAGAAAATATGTTGATAGGGTTATTTGGCTTAAAGATGGCGTAATAACATCAGAAGGAATTTAAGTATTAATAGGAAATAGAGCTAAAATATTTTTAACATCAAAACAAAAACAGGTTTATAAAACCTGTTTTTGTAATTTGGCTCGGAGACTGGGATAAGATTGGAACTTTTTTATAATTTATCTAAGATCTTTTCAACTGTTTGCTCTGGATTTTCATTAGAATTATCTATAATTACTCCGAAATCTGGTTTATTAATGCCAATTTCGTAATGATATTTTATTCTATCTTTTTCCCAATCATCTAACTCTCGTGACCCTCTATTCATTAAAGCTGTTTCTAAATTAGGACTTAAAGTAAACACTTTTATATCATCAATATCATGCAAGTTTTTTATAAAATAATCATAATTATTTTTTGATAAAGGATAAGGAATAATTACATTTAAACCCTTATTTATAAACACTCCGATAAGCGCCAAAGCATTTTCTAAATTAATAGGAATTGCCATGTCTAGCGGCATCCATTCTATAAAATTACGCAAATCATCAATTTCAATAACGGCTGTGTTACCGAGTTTGTCAGCTATAATTTTAGAAACTGTACTTTTTCCGGAATTTATTGATCCATTGATAAAAATAATCATACATTAATAAATTTATACGTCTTTAAACAGATAATTATACTTTAATTATAGCATAGCGTTCTAAAGCTATAAACTCCATATCAAAATAGCCCCTAAAATAGGGCTATTTAAAAGTGCTCGCTTGGAGGGACTGCTTTCGAACTTTATTTGCGGAAATAGAGGAGTTTTTGTAACTATTTTATATCTAATCTAATAAGGCCTTCTTTCTTTTGGCTAAACATTCGTCCCTGGTACCTCGGCAAATCATCTAATCCTTCTTGGGGGTATTTTTCAGATTGAGAAAAAAATATTTTTGTAGTGAAGTCTTTGCTAATTAATTCATCGGAAAATTGACAATTATCAAGATCACCTGCAAAAATGACCGACTTTAATTCTTTAACGATTTTAAATAGTTCTTGGCTGTAAATATCAAAATTCTTAACCAAAACAATTCTTTCGTTCAAGTCGGGGGTATTTTTTATAATATTAATAAAATCCTGTTCTTCTCCAGAATCGACAATGATAGCCTTATCTTCGTTTTTATTTATCTGTTTCCTCAATTCTTCTTTGGCTGACGGATAGGCGGAAAAAAATAAAATTTTCTGGCCACTATTCAATAAATTAGCCATTAAACAAACACTAAAAAAGCTAACTCCTCTTTTTTCAGTGCCGGAAATTAACATTGGAAAATCATTATCAGTAAATTCAATTCTTTGATTGTTTAAAAGAATGTTCATATTTTTAAATTATAGCGTCTTATGAAAAATAGTCATATTATTATCCGTTTTTCCTAATTCTTCATAACCAATTTTTTTATAAAAACCGTGACCTGTATCTTTATAGCGTTCAGCGCTTCTAACAAATAATTCGGCATAGCCCTGACTTTTAGCTTTTTTTTCTAAAAAATCAACTAATTGTTTACCCA
>CAYTEZ010000061.1:0-3021 GCA_964437025.1 uncultured Gammaproteobacteria bacterium | reverse complement strand
TCTTTTAAATAATCTATCAAAGAATTTTTGCTATCCTCTTTTCTTTTACCATCCACAGCAAAATGCAAAATCTTTTCCTCTTCTTCTTTATTTAAAGAGAAAATAGTTTTTGTTGTTTCAAATATTTCTTTTAAATTCCAATCAGCTGTATTTTCAGCTGTAGTGTGAAAATGAACTAATTGTTCTAATTCTGTATTAACATACTCTAAAATAATATCGGATAATTGTCGGCCTTCTTTTTCTTTAGCCTCTTTTTGTTTGTGGTAGGTATCTAAAACTTCTCTTCTCTTTCTGTAAATAGATTCACGATGTTTGTTGATAACATCATCATATTCAACCACATGTTTACGTAAATCAAAGTTATTACCCTCTACTCTTCTTTGAGCTGATTCAATAGAGCCTGATACCATCTTATTCTGAATTGGCATGTCTTCTGGGATCTTCATCGCTCCCATAATATTTTTTAATCTATCACCACCAAAGATACGCATCAAATCATCTTCAGCTGAGATATAGAACTGAGAAGAACCAGGATCTCCTTGACGACCAGCACGACCACGTAACTGATTATCAATACGACGAGACTCATGTCTTTCAGTACCGATAACATGAAGACCACCAAGTTCTTTTACCTTAGCCTGTTCTTCTTTATCAGCTGGATTACCACCTAAAATAATATCAACTCCACGACCAGCCATGTTAGTAGCTACAGTAATAGAGCCCAAACGTCCAGCCTGAGCAATAATTTCCGCTTCTTTAAAGTGATTTTTAGCGTTTAAAACGTTAGGGTGAAGACCCTCTCGCTCCATCATATCACTAAGAATTTCATTATCTTCAATCGATACAGTACCAATAAGGACAGGTTGCCCCTTTCCAATACGTTCTTTTACTTCTTTAATAACAGCCATGAACTTTCCTTCTTTGGTACGATATATTAAATCGTTGGCATCTTGCCTAACATTTGGTTTATTAGTTGGGATAACCACAGTTTCTAATTTATATATTTTGTAAAACTCTTCGGCTTCAGTTAAAGCTGTACCAGTCATACCAGCTAGCTTTGGATACATTCTAAAATAATTTTGGAAAGTAACTGTGGCTAAAGTTTGTGATTCACGTTGTACCATTACTCCCTCTTTAGCTTCAATTGCTTGATGAAGTCCTTCACTATAGCGACGACCTGGCATTAGACGACCAGTAAACTCATCAACGATAATAATTTCTCCCTCTTTAACAACATAGTCTTTATCTTTTTTAAACAACACATGAGCTTTTAAAGCTTGCTCAATATTGTGTACATCTTTTACACCACCAGCTACATAAATATTTTCTACTCCTAAAAGTTTTTCCATTTTAGAAATACCATTTTCAGTTAAAGTTGCAGCTCTCATTTTCTCATCTACATTATAGTCTTCGTTTTCAACCAATTGACGAACGTACTGAGCAAACTGAGCATAACGATCACTAGATTCTTCGGCTGGAGCTGAAATAATTAAAGGAGTTCGAGCTTCATCAATTAAGATAGAATCAACTTCATCCACAATGGAGTAATAGAAATCACGTTGTACCATTTGTGAAAGATCAGAAACCATATTATCCTTCAAATAGTCAAAACCAAATTCATTATTAGTACCATAGGTAATATCACAAGCATAAGCCTCTTTACGAGAAACAACTTTAAATGGTTGCAAACGAGGATCATATTCAGCTTCATTTTTTACATCTGGGTCATAGGCAAAAGCAGTGTCATGAACAATAACCCCAGTTCTAAGACCTAAAGCATAAAAAACTGGAGCCATCCAACCAGCACCAACCTTAGCCAAATAATCATTAACAGTAACCAAATGAGCCCCTTTACCTAGCAAAGCATTTAAATATAGCGGTAAAGTAGCTACTAAAGTTTTTCCTTCACCAGTCTTCATTTCCGCAATTTGACCACGATGCAAGATAACACCACCGATAAGCTGAACGTCATAATGACGTTGACCAGTAACTCGAGCTGAAGCCTCTCTAATATTAGCAAAAGCTTCCGGCAAAATTTCATCTAATATCTTTTGTTGTTCTTCATAAGAATAGTTTTTTTCTTCACCAGCAAAAACGCCTAAGCGTTTTTTAAATTCAATAGTTTTTTCTTTTAACTCTTCATCAGTTTTGGCTTTGTACTCCTCCTCCAAAGAATTAATTTTATCAATTATGGGATGAATAGAATTAATAATTTTCTGATTAGGATCACCAAACAATTTATCTAAAAATGACATATATTTTTTTATTACATTAAATAATTACTTTCCTCTCTTTTTATCAATTTTCTTTTCTTTGTATTTCTTTATTACTAAAATTAAGTGATCCTTCACTTTATCAATTGCCTTGTTCAAAGTCTTTTCACTTTTTTCAACACGCAAGACAGTTCCTGGTACACTTAAATTAACTTCAACGCGATAAATATCACCTTTGTTTTGTTCACCGGCAGTATTTTCCAATTCAACATCACAGTTTGTAACTAAAATATCACCTAGATATTTTTCCAAAGCCGATATTTTTTTCTCAACGTATTCTTTAATTTCTGAATTTAATTCAATTTTAGTAGTTTTGATATTTAACTTCATATATTTAACAATTAATTTTAATTAAACAACTTGATAATATCCTTGAGCGTTACCCAAGCTACCAAGGCCATCAAAAGAATAAACCCTATATTGTGAAAGATAGCCTCCACTTCTTGTTTAACTGGTTTACCCTTAATCTTTTCAATTAGTAAGAATAACAAACGACCTCCATCCAAAGCTGGAAAAGGTAGAATATTGATAACAGCTAAATTTAAGGATAATAAGGCGGTAAATTGGATAAGATAAACAAGTCCCATTCGTGCCATTTGTCCAGTTAAATCAGCTATTCCGATTGGACCAGCCACTTGAGCATCAACTGCCTGCCCTACTATTAAATTACGTATTAATTCATATAGAGCAACGATGATAGCCCAAAGAAGATAGCCAGTCATTTTTATACCCTCCCAAATAGCTTGAT
>CAYTEZ010000060.1:0-3369 GCA_964437025.1 uncultured Gammaproteobacteria bacterium | reverse complement strand
TTATTCTTTAGTGTTTTTTACCTCATAAATAAAGGCGGGAGGTATATTTAATAAAGCAAAATCAATCACTGGATTAACATTAAACAATTTAGCTATGTCATTTTTAGAAAAAAGAGAGTACTGAAATTGAAGAAGCTTCCCTTCTGGTTTTAAATGCGTTTGTATCTGGTGCAAAACGTTTTTTGTGACTTTCACCGGTAAAGAGGCAAAAGGAAGTGTGGATATGATATTATCAAACTTCTTTTCTCCAAAGTATTCTGAAATATTTTCGGCTGAATCTTCAATATAATTTATTCTATTATCATTTATTTTATACTTACGACATTTTTTATCTATTTCAAATATTGTAATAGTGCTACCAGGCGTCATTTTTTCTAAAATACTTTTAGTAAAAACGCCTTTACCGAAACCTAGCTGAAGCAAATCCATGTCCTTACTATAATCTATTTTGCCAATCATTTTGTTAACTAAAAATTTAGAGCTTGGAACAATTTCTCCCTTAGTTCTCATATTATCAATTAAACGCATAAAAAAATAATTATTTATTAATTAATTATAACATATTATTTTTATATAATAAAATCAAGGTGTTTCACTACCTTGTATAAAAAGGTATTAGGTGATATAATATAATTATCTTTATAATATAATTAAAGAAAAATATGGAAGATGATCTAAAAAAGTCTTTAGATAATACAACGGCTCAAATGCGTAAAGGTGTTTTAGAATTTGCTATTCTATTAGTTATTGCTAAAAAGAAAATTTATGCTAACGAAATAATAGCCAAGTTAAAGAAAGTTCAATTAACCGTAGTTGAAGGAACTGTCTATCCCCTTTTATCTCGTCTCAAAAATTCTGGTCTCTTAGATTACATTTGGGAAGAATCAAAATCAGGGCCACCTCGAAAATATTACACCCTAACAAAAAAAGGGCAACAATTCTTAAATGATTGCCAGGGACAATGGGACAATCTAACAATCGCTATTAATAGCTTAAAAAAATAAAAATATGAAAAAAACATTATCAATTACTATCGGACAACAAAGTTTTGTCATTGAAGAAGACGCCTATAATCAATTAGTCGCCTACCTAGAGGAAATAAAAAATCATTGTGGTGAAGGAGCAACTGCTGAAGAAGTTTTAGCAGACATTGAAAGCAGTATGGCTGAAAAATTAAAATCATCACTAAAACCATATCAAGAAGTTATTACAGAAAAAGAAGTTTCAGAATTAATTTCTGTCATGGGCACCAGCGAAGATTTTGACAGAGAGGTTGGTAGCGCCAGTGACCAAGACAAGGAAAATAATCAAACTAAACGTAAATATACCGTGACACTGACAACGCTATTATTGCTGGAGTCGGTTCTGGTTTAGGAAATTACTTTGATATTGATCCAATAATTTTTAGATTATTATTCTGCGCTTTGGTCTTTGCTGGAGGTGGCGGCTTTATAGCCTATATCATTCTCTGGATAGCTATGCCTGAAGCTAAAACAGCTCAACAAAAATTAGAAATGCAAGGTCAAGCACCAACAGTTTCAGCTTTCAAAAATTTAGCTGAGACTGGAAAAAAAATTCAGAAGAATTGGAAGAAACGTTGGGAAAGCTTTTCTGTTGGAAAAAAAATAATTAGCTTACCAATACTAATACTTCAAGGATTATTTAATGCTTTAAAAAAGATTTGGACATATCTTTGGCCAGCTATCAAATTTTCTTTTGGTTTACTTTTAACCTTGCTATCATTAATGTTTTTAGGCGCTATTGGTGTTGGTTTTATGACACTTTTACTATACGGCAATTCCCCTTATCAAATTTCATATATACCAATATCTGAAATAGCTTCTATGATGCCCTTAAAGATATTAATTGCTTCTGGTTTCTTGTCTTTAGGCATCCCAGCAATACTTACAACTATTGGCGGACTTTCAATAATAAGGAAAAAGAGTTTAATTAATTTTACTGCCTTTATCACACTTATAGGTATATGGATGATGGCTGGTATTATATTTTGTGCTCTATGTGTTCGTTATCTTCCCGACTTAAAACATAAATATGATACCTATCCCCCTTTGCAAATGATAGAACAAAAAATATCCGTTGATAATATTAAATTAAATAAGATAAAGACCATTAAAGCTAGCGGCAACTTCGTTATTGTTTCAAGCGATAGCACTAGTACTAAACCATACCTTAAGGGCCGCCAAATTGATTTAGACACCGTAGAATGGAAATATGAAAATAATACTCTGGCACTTGAACAAAAAGAAAAGACTATCGATCCCAGTCTATGTTTTGATTGTCATACCCAAAGTATTACATTAATGATTGGAAGTAGTTCTGATCAAGAAATAATTACTGAAAACGGTGCTTCAATATACCAAATAGATGGCACCAATGATAATGACCAAGAAGAATATGAAGAAGATGTGGTAATAGAAGAATAGAAAAATTAAAACAAATAAAATAGACCAGTATAAACACTGGTCTATTTTTATATCTCCATTCAAAATTTGAAATAGATATTACCTTACTATTTTTGATTTAAACCATTTCTCCTGAAAGTAAGTGCTTTTAATAATCTCTTCATCCGAGAAATCAACTCCTTCTGAAGCCACCACTAATTTGTCGTCATCATTATCTTCTCTGTGAATAATAGCAATTACTATACCATCAGCTTCTTTTAGACTTTGATTTGTTCCCAAATAATAGGCATCCAACTCCTCTCCATCAGGGGCCAATACTCCAGGAATATAACCATAATTAAGTTCATAAATAAAACCATGTTTAGGATGTTTTGAACCCAGTGGTCTATCAAACACTAAGTGAACTTTTTTTCCTAAAAACTGTTTAGCTATCTCTAAAGAAGTGCTATTCATAATTATTTTATAATAAATATTTTTTTATTCTTTCCCTATCTTCATTCTCTTTATCACCTTTAAAATAAATTTCCAAAAATAAAACTAAATTATTTTCTTCTTGCAAACGATATATAACTCTAATGCCACTTTTAACCCCAAAACCTTTTAAAGATTTACAGGCAAATTTTTTTATTTTCCAAAAAGTATTCTTTTCTGAATTAAATCCAGGTATTTCAAAAGTAGCTTGGTTATCAACCTTCTTTTCATGGCGCAATTCAATAACCGCTTTTTTTACAATAAAAAAATCATCTGATAAAGATCTAAATCTTTTTGAGAGTTTTTTAAAATCCTTTTTGAATTCTGCTGTTTCTTCGTATTTAATCATAGCTCCGAACGGAGAAATCGGGAGTGCGATAGAAAACAGTTTCATAGTCAATCACCGATTGATCTTCCGCACTTATCCAAGGAACATCACGGTGGGAATACTCTTCCATTTCCGTAGCATTCTTAT
>CAYTEZ010000059.1:0-3442 GCA_964437025.1 uncultured Gammaproteobacteria bacterium | reverse complement strand
GCATAGTGCATGTACTCCGCAGGCTTTTGTGCTCCGCTCTCTACAGCTTCCCGGTAATGTGCGAACACTCGGCGAGCCTGCTCAATGTAGTCCGCGATCGTGGCAGGCGCGAACATTGTCTGCCCGGTCGCCGTGAGATGGCACATCTGACAGCCTCGGTTGCAGCCGTTGTGCGACGACAAGTAGCATACAAAATACTTGTCACTGCGCCGGACATATCGGCTTTCGATGAAGCCTTCTAGTGCGTTTTCGATGAAGTTTCGTGAAAGGTCCGTCTGTGACTGTAGTACCTTCATATCCCCTACTCCTCGTAAAACGTGGTGATGAGGCTGCGCACTTCGTCGAAGCTGTGTGCATCGTACTTGGCCGTGTCGTTTCGGTTCGAGGGCTGGCGCCACAGGATGCCCGTGCCACGCGGGTTTGCCTCTTGCCAGCGCTGCACGTTCTCCGCCCGGTCGTCAAGTAGCACGTCGCCACTGACCACGAACTTGTCCGAGCAGTGTATCACGTGCTTGCGCTGAATGCCAAAGTGTTTCAGCAGCCAGGCGTCCCGATCGCTGTGCCACGTCTTGCCGGACCATGGCGCCGTGAGCGCATATACGTCGTGCCCAGCAAGGCGCATGCTTTGTACGAACAGTCGCCCCCACTCCGACGGCTTGAACCGATCGTGTGTGCCCGGCTGCGCCAGGATTGCGTTTACTTCCTCCTCGACGTAGCGCGGTATGCCAAACTGCGCCATGAAGTCCCACTGTGACACGTTGCTGGGGTACGCATCAGAAAAGCCACGTTCGCGCAGCAATTCGCATGCGTAGTCAAGAAACCCTATTGTAAGCACTCCGTCTACATCCAGCAACACACGTAGTTTTCGCTTCATTTCTTTTACTCTCTCCGTTTAACGCCTAGAACGCGCTAGGCGCGATTTTTGGTGTAACCCCTGCCTGCGCTATTCCTGCGGGCCTTTCGAGGCTTCTGGGGGCGTTTCCGTTCCATTTTTCGCGGTGGGTTCCAGTTTGTAGACGTTCTGGCCGCTCACGCGGGTCTTGATCAGCATAAAACCGAGTTCCTTTGCGCTTTTGTCGCAGAGAAACGTAAGCACCTGCCCACATCGTAGTGAGCTGTCAGGAACACGGCGACGCAGTATCTCCGCTCCGTGCTCCAAGATTTCCCGCGCGCCGTGTTGGTCGCGACAGACGCGAGCCCACAAGTCCTGTGCCGTAAAAGGCTGGCCAAGGGGGAATTGGCGTCTCAGCCCGTCGAGTGCGGCGTTTAGGTGCTCCGCGTCGCTGTTCATCTCGGCGTTGTCTTCTACGGGGTTTGGCATGCCGAGCCACAACACGATCTGCTGTACGACGCGGGACCAGTCGCCGAAGCGATCGTGAGGTCTGCCGGGCTGCTGGGGGCATCCGGCTTGCGCCCACGCCTTGACGATTGTGTAAATGTCCTTCGTCGCACCGGGACGCTCGCGGGCCACATCACGCTCGTTTTGCGGGTTGAAGTCAGGATTGATGTCTGGTCTGCCATTGAGCCGAATTACCACAGCACGGCAGGCAAGGTCTGCGTCAAGCCCTACTTTGTTTCCCGTGTAGCACAGGACCGTACCCGACAAGTCACAGCTTAGCCAGGAATGCTTGCCCAGCTCGCGCCCGGTGAAACTCGGGTCGGTGACAAGCGCGGCCACTTTCGGGTTTCGGATTGTCCGCCCGTCGGCGATGTTGTCCCACAGCACAAGCGGAAGCTGCGAAAG
The DNA here is from genome assembly GCA_964437025.1 of uncultured Gammaproteobacteria bacterium. Lineage (GTDB taxonomy): Bacteria > Patescibacteriota > Patescibacteriia > Patescibacteriales > UBA12465. Next base: position 1,698 of record CAYTEZ010000059.1, on the reverse strand, counting down.
CCCGTGGACTTTCTTGTCAAAGTCCTTGTCGTCATCTTCGAGCGTGCCCGCTGGCGTCGGACTGCGCGGATAGAGCAGACTGAATGGAAGTTTGGCCGTCTCTGTCTTACCACTACCTTGCTCCGAGGCTGTGATGAGGAACAGGGGACATCGGGAGTACGCGGTGCGCGTCGCGAGCGTGAGAAAGTAGGCGAGCCATTTGGCGCGGTCCACGTCGGAGGCGAATTTGATCGCCTTGACTAGTGCAAATAGCCGATCGCGTGCAGCGAGCGCAGCGGCTCGCGTGGGCTTGTCAGGCAGCGCCAGGGGCTGGCCAAAGTAGTAGACTCGGCTTGCGGAGTCGTAGCCGGGCTTTGTCCCAATGACACCGCCGAGCGTGACCGGCGGCACTTCCACAATGCGCTTTAACCGGGGGATGTTGTGCCACTCGCCGAGCGCAAGCACCTTAGCCATAATGTTCATCGGCGGCTGCACACGACGCGGCACAACGTCCGTCTCGCCGGTCTCTTTGTCTTTCTTTTTGCTGATGACTACGAAGTCCGCCGCGCGAGCCGCGAACACGCTCAGGCTTGCGTCATTGAGCCAGCGCACTTGGCCCGTTTCAGCGACGAAAACAAGCTTCTCCTCTTGCGCGTAGCAGATGGGATTGCGGTCTTTGTCCGCCGTTTCGGCCAGCGCGTCGACGACCTCGCGGACGCACCGGGACACATCTGGCCCGCACTCTATTACCCTGCGCACATCCGTGTTACTGTTTTCGTCGCTGACCAGCATGTAGCCGCGAGGCTTGCGCATCGGGCCATCGCTCGCTTGCTCTTTGTCAGCGTCTTTGCACTTGTGTCGCAGGTCCTGCAAGGTCCACGGATACTTAGCCCCGTCGGAGTCTGTGCATCGCTTATTCCAGTCGGATTGGAACATTTCCTCTGCCGCGACTTCGACGGGGAGACTGAAACCCCAGACGCCGACACGGGCAAGCGTGAGGCAATACGCGCCCGCGCCAGCCGGAGGCATGCCCGGAACAGTAGGCTGCACGTTTTTGCTATTCAGGTATGCTTTGAACCGTCGGCGGCGCTCGCCGATGGAGACGCCATGGCTCGCGTCTTCCGCTTCGGCGGCTGCGCTCTCCGCCTTTGGCGGGGCCACAAACTTGGACACGTCGAGTGTAGGCATGCGCTCAAGTAGCTCAGGCGTCCAGGTTTCCAGCTCCTCGTAAGTGCCACCCGTTCCGTGGCGACTGCCCGGCGCAACGACTTGGCCCTCATCGCCCTTGACATCGATCGCAAGGATGACTTCGCGATCGTCGTCGAACGGGTTTTTCCAAATGACGCGCAGCTTGCCTTGATTGCCGACGCGCTCGCCGGGCTTTGTGACGGGGCGACGGTAGAACCAGTGCGCACCGTGCCACCCTCCGGCATTGTGCCGCCCGGTTTTCGTCACAACCGGCGTCGGTGCGAGGTTCTCATGTGCCCAGTGACTTGCATCCTCGCTGTCAATGTCGACGACGACGACCTCGTATTTTGCACCGACGACACGCCCGGTACGGATTCCGACGTTGTGCTCAGGCCGCAGGTCAGGCAAATCGCGCAAGCTGCGCGGCGCGGGCGCTTTCTGCCACCCCGGCGTGAAGGGTGCCTTACCCCGCTTCCCCGGCGGCTTGAGCTGCTCCGACGGGTCATCTGGGCTGGCCAAGGGGACAGGCGA
>CAYTEZ010000058.1:772-3568 GCA_964437025.1 uncultured Gammaproteobacteria bacterium | reverse complement strand
GCAGCTAGGCGTTGCAGCAGTATTAGATGCGTGGTCGGCTGCCGGTTTGCCGATCGACCCAGAACAGGAAAACGACCGATGGGGTGTGTCCTGGGGTACGGCGTTAGGCGGCACCCACGCCTACGAGCACGGCCTTCGGGAAATGTGGAAAAACGGCAAGCAACGCCTTCCACCAATGTCTGTCGTATTGGGAATGAATAACGCTTGTTCTTCACACATCGCCATCAAACTTGGTTTAGGCGCTAGCTGCATGACCTATTCCATTGCCTGCGCTTCAGCTGCAACAGCTATTGGCGAAGGATTCAATAAGATCAAACAGGGTGAAGCTGACCTCATGGTTGTCGGAGGATCAGACAATCCACTCCTTTATGGCGTGTTCCGTGCGTGGGAAGCCATGCGTGTTCTATCCCCTGGCAACGCAGAAACCTCAGCGAGCGCCTGCCGACCTTTCGATAGCACGCGATCTGGATTAGTTCTCGGCGAAGGTGCTGCAGCCCTCATTCTGGAAGACTGGGATCATGCTGTTAAGCGAAGTGCCCCAATTATTTGTGAGTTAGGCGGTTTCGGTGCGAATTGCGATCATCAGAACCTAGTTCGTCCCGATCAAAACGGCCAAGTCAAAGCCATCCATATGGCCTTAACCAACGCAGGTCTGCAGCCGCAGGACATTGGATATATCAACGCACACGGTACTGCAACCCTGGAAGGCGATCCGATTGAGATCTCCGCAATTAAAGAAGTTTTTGGCTCTCATGCGCCTGACCTTCCGGTAAGCGCGACGAAGTCTTCCCACGGCCATCTTATGGGCGCTTCGGGCGCGATAGAAGCTGTCATTACGGTACTCGCCCTAAGCCAGGATGCACTGCCACCAACTGCCAACCTCACCAACATTGATCCCAAGTGCGAAGGCGTGATGCATATCGTGGGACAGAGCATCAAAAACACGAGCGTAAAAGGCGCGATATCCAATTGCTTTGCATTTGGAGGCAGCAACGCCGTTTTAGCATTCAAAGGGACACATTGAAAGGCATGCAATGACGAACCCCCCAGTTACAACAGAATTTCGCAACGAAGTCGCCGAAGCAGTTATTGCTGCACTCAACCTAGACCTTGCTATTGGAGAAATTGACCCGGAGGCCCCTCTTTATGGCGATGGTCTTGGATTGGATTCAATTGACATTCTTGAAGTAGCACTCGTCACTTCCAAGAAATACGGTCTACAGATTAAGGCTGACAGTCCAGACAACGCAAAAATCTTCAAATGCCTTAATTCACTGTGTGAATATATTGTTACCAACCGTACAAAGTGAAACTTAAAAAACTAGTTGGGATTGTTGGCTCTACGGCGCTGTCCCTTCTATTTGTTGCTACACCCATTTTTCTTGCTGAAAGCCTAATACCTGATTGGTTAGGCCTTCTGGTTTCACTCGTACCAACCTTTGTTGTCGTTGTAGTCTTGATAACGAGAACACCCCGTCTGGGCCGTCGCATGTTCATTGGTATGGCCACGCTTGCAAGCGCATTCCTGATTAGCGAATTCGGACTGCTAAAACCTCAGAACATCTACCTGATCAATTTTATTGCAATCTACACAATATTATTTAAAGAGTTTTACGGATCACTACGTCGCAATCAGGTGCCCCTCTGCACACGGTTTGCCATGCTTGTTCACGAATCGATATCGCCACAGTTAGCTAGATATACCAGAGCACTCACCTATAGCTGGGCGGCATTTTTTGGTCTGCAAATACCCATCTGGTTTAGCCTGTTCTTCGTATTGCCCACGCAACTCTGGGCTGAACTTGTTTCACTTGTCCCAATTGTCTTGATGGTTGTTCTATTCATCATCGATTTAGCGGCAAGGCAAATCCTGCTGCCATACGAAGATCGCAAAGATTCTCTGCTGCGAACCATCCGCGCTCTGATCAAACACCGAAACAACCTAAAGCAAGCGATTGCCAAATGAGCGCTCCACTTATTCGACATCGATCAAATGCTGAGCCTATTGCCTATTACAACGGCCAACTGATTACCGCAGGTCAGTTTTTATCAGACGTTATAAGCCTATCAAAATGGCTGCCAATTGCATCGCACGTTTTGAATATCGCGACCAATCGGTATGCGTTTCTAGTTGGACTAGGCGCCTCAATCATTACAAAAAAAATCTCACTGCTGCCATCTGCAGTCACATCCGACACTATTGAACAACTAGGAAAGTTTGCGCCAGACTTCTTCGTCATATCAGATCAAGCACCGCCGCCAGGACTTAATGACTACATTGATCCAACGCAGCACATTGGCGCTGAGACTACAGAAGTCGATGTCCCAGAAATTGATGCAAACCAGATAATTGCTTATGTCTTTACCTCCGGAAGCACCGGGTCACCCGTGCCACATCCAAAACACTGGGGTGCTCTGGTAAAAAATATCGAAATAACAAGCGATCAGCTAAAACTACCTGAGGATTGCAGTGTTATTGGCACAACACCAAGCCAGCATATGTATGGCTTTGAATCGAACATATTGCTCGCACTACTTAATGGATCAATCCTCTACGATCAAAAACCATTCTTTCCAGCCGACATTATTAGTGCGCTGGAGACAGCAAACTCTCCCGTAGCATTAGTAACAACGCCTTTCCATCTCGAAACCTTGCTCAACGCTGAGATTCCATTGCCGCATGTAGCACGTGTTATTTGTGCCACTGCACCTTTATCAGTTGAGATAGCTAAGCGAGCCGAAGCGGCTATGGGCTGCCAACTATGCGAAATTTATGGGTCAACAGAAACAGGACAG
>CAYTEZ010000058.1:0-762 GCA_964437025.1 uncultured Gammaproteobacteria bacterium | reverse complement strand
ACAGCACTTACGGACGAGTGGACACTTGTCGATGGTGTTGAAATAACACTAAATGAGGATAACTTCTGGGCATGTGGCGGGCATTTGTCTTCACCCATTCCCCTATCCGATGCTTTTGAACTTACCGGCCCCTATACTTTCCGTCTATTAGGGCGCAGCAGCGATATGATCAATATCGCCGGAAAGCGTACATCGCTTGGATATCTCAATAATATGCTCAAACGCATACCAGAGATTGAAGACGCCATTTTCTTTATGCCTAGCGATCAATCTGGTTCGCAACCACGGCTGGCCTTGCTTCATACGTCTAAAACCCTGGATAACCAAGCAATACGAGAAGTATTGCGTCACTATATCGATCCGGTTTTCTTGCCAAGGTTTTTTATCCAGACATGTACGATACCTAGAAATCCTACGGGCAAGGTGCTTCAATCTTCATTGGACAAACTTTTTAATAGCCGGCTGACCAAATGATTTCTGTAGATATTCCTGTAGATCATCCGGCATTTAATGGGCACTTTCCTGGGCACCCTATTCTGCCCGGCGTCTGCATTCTCAACTATGTTGCGGCCGCATTTAATAAACCATGCCAGGGCTTTCGAAGCGCCAAATTTCTCAAGGTGGTTCGCCCAGGGGCGACCCTCCAGATTGCATTCGGCGCCATCAATCGCAGCGCCTACAGCTTTACCGTTAAGGTGGCCGGCAACGTTGTTTGTGAGGGGCAGATCATCTCTGTCACAGACAATGCCTAAGCCTTCCCCT
>CAYTEZ010000057.1:0-3568 GCA_964437025.1 uncultured Gammaproteobacteria bacterium | reverse complement strand
GGTTGTCGATGAAAACGTGCGTGATGCCAAGTTCCTTTGCGCAGTACCTGGCCATGCCTAAAACCGTGTCTCCGTTGGCCGTCCCCATCTGGTCATACAGCCACAGACGGCCATCCGTCCAAGCGCCGAATTCGTCATACAGATCGTCAATCGCAGCAATCCCAGCGTCGCCCTGGTACTCGGGGCTGAATGGGTTTGTGCCTGCGAACATGCGTCCAAGTCGCTGCATCGTCGTGACGGGCTTGCTCTCAAAATTCGCAATGCAAACGCGCTCGCCCTGCCCCATCAGGCTCAATGCAACCTGACCCGTCAGAAGGCTTTTCCCGTGGCCGTTCTGCCCTGACCAGACGGACACTTCGCCAGGTCTGAAATCGAAATTGGCTCGGGTCTTTTCCCAGGGAAGGTGAACGGTTTTGCTGGCGGCTTTGGCGCGCAGCTTCGCCTTCAGGTCGGGAACCCACTCGCTGGCCGGTCGGACCTTCGTCTGGTGGTTCGTTTCGTGAAGGTAGATCGAAAAGTCGATCTGGTCGTCAATCAGTTCCACAGAGCAACTCCCATGTTCTTTTCAAAATCAATTCATGCGCCTGAGACACTCCGCTTGTGCCGCTGCGACAAGCCAGCCCGGTTGTCTTCGGCTTTGCGGAATCAATCGCCAGAGCCGTCGCCTCGAACAACTCCGGGTAGTCGCCGTTCTCGAAAACGTCGACATGAAGGCCGATCAGCGGGCGGAAATCCATCCGGCGAACGTCATCCTTCGGGCTGATCGTCACGATGTCCGGTCCGTTCAGCGTGAGTCGTGGGCGGTCGCCAACCACGACCCAAACGGCGCTCGGCACCTTGCCGGAAATACGCAGGTAGGTCAGGTCTTGCAGGCTCATATCGCCCCCGCGAAGGTGGCGTTCGCAGACTTGGCCGCGAACATCGAACCCGCCGGCTTCTGGTTCCGGACCCAGTTGCGCCAGGTCGCCAGCCAATCCGCCTTTCGTCCGTCCTTCCCCGGCTTGGCAACCCAAAAATCATGGAACGAGTCCGCCACCGCATCCGCATCGAGGTCTGGTCTGTACTCAACCGCCCACTCCCTCCATTCGTTTGGCAGGGTCCAGTCTCCGGGTAGGCGTGTTCCGGTTTTTGCCGGCGAAGCCGTGGCTGGTGGCAAAGCCGCTTGAGGCGATGCCAACTCTTGTTCTTGTTCCTGTTCTTGTTCTTGGCTTGGTAGGGGCTTGCAAGGGGCTTGGTAGGGGCTTGCATTTTTCCCCGTCTCACCCAGCTTGAACGCTTCTGAATATGTAGCAATGAACCGTTCACGCAAAACGGCGGGCTGCATCTTTTCTACCTCTCGCTGCAACCCCAAAATACGCTTGTCGCCGGTCTTCAGGCTTGGCGCGATCTGAAATGAAGCCATGCGGACAACAAAAACCGACTCAGAAGCCTCGTCGTACTCGCAAAATCCCTCTTGCAAGAGCCTTGCAAGGGCCTTGGAAGCCCCTTCCAACCCAAGCCCTGTCTCATGCGCCATGTAGAGAACCGGGCAATGAAATACGCCCGTCATCGTTGAGTGGGGGCTGGTCATCAGGTACATGGCGAGAACCTGGGCATTGACATCCCCGCGCAGCTTCTTCCCCGTCTCTCCGATCCAGAACGCCGGTGTCACCTGTCCGTAGTCACGCATTGCAAATCCCCCGCTCTTGTTCCATCAGGGCCACTTGTTCAGGGCTTCTCGCCTTGATTGCGCGCTCCATCAGGATTCGCCAGGCGTCCGCATCGGCGCGGTCATGGAAGTTGTTTGAGTCCTCGTAACGGACCATCGCTGCCTGCATGAGGTCGCCGCAGTCCTTGATGTGCAGTTCACGCTCTGCATCGCTCATGGGTCGAATGGATTGAGCCATCACTGGCTCCTTGCGTGATTGGTCTTCCCGATCAACTTGGCCCGCTTCGCCTTGGCCCGCTCCACGCTTCCCACCTTGTCGTTCAGGGTGTGAAGGTGCAAGTGCTGGGGAACTGGCTCGACCAGTTCAGCCCGTCGGCGCGCGCGCGCTGCCTTGGCTTCCTCGCGTGCGTTGAAGGCATCCCGGTACTCAGGCCACGGCGGGACGTTCTTGCGCAGGGGGTTTTCCATCAAGGTGCGCCACTGGTTGAATGCCGTCGTGCATTCGCTGGGCTCTGATGCGCGCTGGCTGGTCTTCAGGTGGTCGGCCGGCACGTTGATGGCGATCTCCCAATTGAATGGGGTGTGCAGCGTTTTCAGGGCGCCGTCGGGCCACTTTGCGGGGTAGGAATGCTTGCTCATTGGCGATCGCTTTCTGGCTTGTTCCCTTCGGTGCCCGCCGATGCCACCTTCAATCCCTCGCGTGCCAGAATCTTTTGGAGCACATTCGAGGCATGAATTTCTTTGACTGCCCAGGAATGAAGGACATCGCGCGTGATGGCGCTCATGTCGCGGCCAGTGGCCTTGTTGACGGCATCAAGAACCGCCTCGGTTTCGGGTGTGATCTTGGTCCGATGGTCTTGCAGGGGGATGCTCATGCTCCAGCCTCTGCTTGTTGTAGGTGGGGGGCGCTGCTTGCTGTTGCAGCGTCTACGTCAATTCCATCAAGTACGTCTGGTCGAACTGCCTTGATGAACATCATCCGGGCCTTTGGAATCCCGAATTTCTTCCAGTCGCTGACAGATGGCATCTTGACTTCAAACATTCGAGCGACTTCGGCGGTGTCTCCGAGACGCTCAACAACCGTTGCAGCTTGCGTATTCATGCGCCCATTGTCAGGCATAACTAACCTTGATGTCAAGCATAGCAAACGATTAAGTCGTTAGGATTGCCAAATGCGACTGGCCGACAGAATCAGCAAAGCAGTTGACGCGGCGGCCCGCTTCAAGCTGAACTTGCCAATCTGCTGCTTCCTGTTTCTCTCAAAGACCACCCCAACCGGTGCCGACTCAACCGCCCATGAGGCGGTTTTTTTTCGTCCTGGTGTTGGGGGTTGTACTGAGAACGATAAATAAATGTTAGTTTTCCCTGCTTTTCCTCTTGACACGCTGTTAGTTATCCCTGACACTTCTCCCAACACCACAAACAACCAAGCGCCAGCGATCCGGGCGCGAAGCTGATCGAAGCTGAGGCGGGTTCAGGGGCAGTGCTCCGCGTGGTGTGGATGCGATCAACCACGAACGGAGATACCAGATGGAAAAAGCCGACCAGCCCCGATCAGACGCCAGTGCTGGATTTCAAATTACCAAGGATCTGCTAAAGCCATGGAGCCCGTGCTCCAGCGGATACAAGTGGTTCCTTGACAAGTTTCCGCAAGGAGGCGGATACGCCGAAGTCAACTCGGCCCTGCGTGCTGAAAAGCGTTATGACGACTCATCCTGGTTGACGAACCATGTTTTCGCATCATTGCTGGAACATCCGGAGCAAATCGCTGGGCTTGTGGACTACGAGGTCAAGCAGGCCATAGATGAGACGAAAGGCTCCACTGAATCCAGCTCGGGCAACTACAGCAAGGTGGCCAGCTCGGGCTACTCCAGCACGGCGGCCAGCTCGGGCTACTACAGCAAGGCGGCCAGCTCGGGC
>CAYTEZ010000056.1:0-3869 GCA_964437025.1 uncultured Gammaproteobacteria bacterium | reverse complement strand
GACACTATGGTAAAACTTTATAATTTAACAGAAAAAACAAGTTATAAATTAAAAATAATTATGGAATCAATAAGTGGAGAGTTAAATAAGCAAGAGTGGAAAGCATATTTTATTAACACTCTTAAATTTACTGCACCTACATTAGCAGTATTCTTTGGTCAGTTAGCTATTGGAGTTGATTGGAGAGCCGCTGGATTAGTGGCCTTATTGGCTCTGTATGGCAATATCTCTGACTACTTAAAGAAACTAAGTCAAGGAAAATAATTATGAAAGAGCATTTGGGTGTTGAGAGAACTGAAAATCAATTACACCTTATTGCTGAGCTAAAATCAGAAGGTGAGTTTGGAAGTGCTGAACATTTTGAAAGAGAGTTATTACATGATGTTAAAATCCAAAAAAGAGTTAATTTAAAGGAAATATTAAACAATGATCAGTCATGAAGAATTACAGGCAGAAAGCATGTCCAAGAGGGCTGGGATTGATTTAAATCCCGAACAGGTGGAAAGTTACGTCTACGCTAGAACTTCATTAGATCCTGACTTTAGATGTCAATCTGATCAGGTTCTTTTGGATCTAACTCTAAACGAGGAGCAGACCATTCAGTTCCGGCAGGTATATAGAAACTGCTTTTAAAGATATTTATTCCTAAAATAAAAATACCCCCTTGACGTTTCCATCACTGGGGGTATAGTTGAATTTACCATGATTCAGATTAATTCTAACATTGATATTTTCACCCCGCAATATAGCGGGTTTTTTGTTGCCAAAATTCTAGGTTATAAGCTGGTGGGGTTTAAATCAGGAGTGCCAGTACCAAATAAGTTCCTGAACCGAAAAAAGCTGATGAACTGGACAGCATTCCAGTGCATGGGGTTGATCGGTATAAAAATGGCAATCTAGCAAGTCTTTGGCTAGGCCGTTTTACCTAATCTGAAAGGATGGTTAGGAGTTTTACAGACAGACAATAAATATCGGAGAGAAAACCGGCCAAATATTTATTATTTATTCCTAATTTAAGGGGGGATACCCTTTTAGCGTTCTAAGCATAAGGTTAATTAAAAAACAACTACTTGACAACTAAATTATAACTCATTATAATTAAATATAATTAATAATTGACTAAAATAATGAACCAAATAGACTACATAAAATCAGAGGTTAAAAACTATATTAAGTTCCTTTATCCCGAATTAAATGAAACGGATCTAAATAATAAGGTTGCCGGATCAGAATATCACTTAAACGAAGAAGGAAACCGTATCTTAATTGAAATCCAAGGTGAAAAACAAGGAATTGTTTGCGGTTGGAGTGATACTAATGGAATTTACGGTTTAGATGAAGATAGAGATTTTGATGAACAATATCAGGAGGGTGAAGAATGAAACTCATATTTATATTTTTAATTTTGGCGTTTTGTGTCAATAAAGAGGATCAACCCATGTTATCCCCCTTGGCTGATTATCAACCAGTTATAGTCAAAGCAGTTGAGCCAGTTAAAGAATACTTTGGCACTGCCAGTTGGTACGGTACAGGTGATAATGAATGTCTTGGCTGTTCTAAAAATAGAACTATGGCTAATGGTCAGAAATTAGATGATAAAAAATTGACGGTGGCCTGTGGTTTGAAGTCCAGTTGTAAATATCTCAAGATGGGTACTAAAATATTAATAACAAATTTAGATAACTCAAAGCAGGTGGTGGCTATTGTTACTGACAAAGGTGGTCTACGAGCAGGTAGATTACTTGATGTCAGTAAAGAAGTTAAATCCCAATTAGAAATGAAAGGAATTGGGAATGTTAAATTTTCAGTTATTCATTAAATACCATAATAAAAAAATGAAAAAAAAAGAAGTATGTTTAAAAATACAAGGAGAAGATTTCAATTACACATTCTTCCAATGGGAATTACCAACCGAAGTATGGAATACTCTATCTTGGTTTGATAAGTTAAGGGCTATTATTCTATTCAAAGTGATTATGCCTAAAAGTAAACTAATTGTTGATGGTTTACATATTGGAAAATACTTATTTCTTCATAGTTGGATTCACAAACTGATTATTTATGTCAAAATATTGTTTCTTTAAGTTAAAACATTATTAAAAAAATGAAAAAAACAAAATATCCAAATGGAATTACAGAAGAACTAATACTTATAAATCTATCAAAACCTGTATTAAAACAATGTAGCCATAGACAATTAGCCAAAAGATTAGGTCATAAAAATAATAAAACTGTTTATAATTGGTTAAAAAAACTTTATGAACAAGGAAAAATAACTAAAAATAAACAAGGAATATTTTGTTGTAAAACATTATCATTTAATGAAACTGATATTGATATTGAAAAATGCGAACATCAATTTTTCTAAAATAAAAAACATTATTAATTAAATAAACAAATTATGAAAGTAAAACAAATACACTTAATACCAAACTTTGATAATACAAAAGCATTATCAAATTATTGTAATGGGATAGTCTATGAGTTAGAAAATGGAGATTTTTATTATGGTTGTTCAACTGATGTAATACAGCCATTATCAAAAGTTGATAGTAAAGATATTTTAAAATTAAAGGAATTATGAAACCTAAAACATCAGAGGGAAAGGGGATAAAAGAAAATATTATAATAATTATTTTCTTTATTCTATTTGTAATTAGTATTTATTTTTTAATAAAACCACTTTTTACTTTAGATTGTCAAACTTTAAAAACTCATTGGCTTTATAAAAATAGTTATTCATTAAATAGGTGTAATTAAATTATGAAACCATTATTATTAAAAATAATAGTCAAACAAGAAATAGAGGATTATGACTTGGCTTTGAAAATTAAACTATCTCATCAAGGGAAACTAGCTAAAGCCGTAGGTTGTAGTCGTGCTTATATTAGTGGTTGTATTTATGGGAAATATAAAATGAGTCAAGCTATTTATATTAAAGTTAAAAATTATTTTAGTGAACCATTATGACTAACAAAAAATCACTAGATAAAACAGAACCAAAGAAATTAGTAACCGACATTAATGTCGGTATCAAAGAGTTAGGGTGGGATAAAGAAAAATCAAAATATATACCATATAATCAAAATATTTATTCAGTTATTAGAGAAATATTTAAATATGTAAAAGTTGATGGAGATTTTTATGATGTTATGTCAGTAGATAAAATAATTAAAAAAGAAATTCAATCTCTTATCCAATCTACAAAAGAAGAAGTAATTGAATACATTTCATTTAATCAAGGTTGGGAAGAAACAGGTGATAAGTATAGAAAACATTTTGGATTAAAAACTAAATATGATAAAAGTAAACTTAATAGTTTATTAAAGAAATGAAATTAATTCTAAAAGGAATAATATTTTTATGTTTTATGATTCCCATGGTGTTGATCTGTCCTATTCTTGTATTACTAATGTTGTTACTACCTGAACCACCAAAAAAGGATGATTAAAAGAAAATCTCTAACATTTACTACTCACTCAAAAGAAAGGATGTTGGAATACGGTATCAATGAGGAATGGGTTGAAAATTTATGGCAAAAAAGTAAAAGATCTAAATTGCCAGTTATGATACTTTTAAATAAAGAAAAAAAGTATGGAGAGAAAGTACAGTCACAATTTTCTTATTATAGAAGATGTGGTTATAAGTTAACAGTTAAGTTTATTGAAGATAATAAACCAATACTAGTAACAATTACAAAATGTTATAGCATGAACCTAAGAATAAAATGATTAAAATTGGCAAAATTGGAAAGCGTAATATTACGGCTAACAAAGAGTTAAAAAAGAACTTTGAGGAGGCTGGTATCACTAGGTGTGAAGTAACTGGTAAAAATTGGGCTTTAACGTTTGCACACCGTCACAAACGCA
>CAYTEZ010000055.1:0-3875 GCA_964437025.1 uncultured Gammaproteobacteria bacterium | reverse complement strand
TTCGTTTTTCTGATGTGAAAAAAAAGGAAGTTGAAAAAATACTTTTGGAGAATAAATTTATTTCGGAAAGCTTAGCTTTAAAAGTTTTGCAAGCTTATGGCTTGCCAACCATTTCTAATTTTGTAGTAAATAGTGAAATTGAGGCTGAAAAAGTAGCTAAAAAAATAGGTAAAAAAATGGTATTTAAAATAGTCTCGTCAGATATTTTGCACAAGAGTGATTGTGGTGGAGTGGAGCTAAATGTTTTGCCAGAAATGGCTCGATCTAAATATAGGGAGATTATAAAAAGAGTTTTAAAAAATAAACCTCAGGCCAAAATAAGTGGAGTTTTAATTGAAGAAATGATTGAAGAAGAGGGAATAGAAATGATATTAGGTGCTGCCTTTGATAAAAGTTTAGGTAATACTTTGATGTTAGGATTGGGAGGTATTTATGTTGAAGTGTTAAAAGATGTTTCTCTAGCCTTAAATCCGGTTAGTAAAAGTGAAGCTTTAAATATGATAAACAGTTTAAAATCGAGTAAGCTGTTAGAGGGGATGAGAGGTAGACAGGCAGTTGATAAAAAAGCCATACTTAATTGTATTTTACGTTTATCTCAACTTTTACAAGATTTTCCTGAAATAGCTGAATTAGATATTAATCCACTGCTTGTTAGTCCTAAAGGAGCTAAGGTTTTGGATGCTCGTATTATTTTAAAATGAAACAAATGTTGTTAGTAGGGCGTATTAATGAAATAAAAAGATAATAACAAAATGTCACAGGAATTTATAGGCCAAAATAACACCTATAGCGACGAGGAATTAGTTGAAAAGTCGCTGAGTGATAATAATTTTTTTGCCCTTCTTATTAGCCGATATAAAGAGAAGTTTTTTTATTATCTTAAAAGGTTTACTGGTTTTGATTCAGATGAGGTTGAAGATGTGGTTCAAAATTCTTTTATAAAAATATATATTAATTTAAATAATTTTAATAAAGATTTAAAATTTTCTTCCTGGGCTTATCGAATTGTTCACAATGAAGCTATTGATGAGATCAGACGTAAAAAACGAGGCAGTCTGCCTCTTTTTTCAGATTTTGATATTCCGTCTGATTTTGATTTATTGGAAAATATTGATGGAAAGATAGAAAAAGAAAAAGTAGCTTTGGTTTTGAAAGAAGTGAAAGAAGAATATCGAGAAATTTTGATTTTACGTTTTTTTGAACATAAAGATTATAAAGAAATTTCTGATATTTTAAAAAAGCCAATGGGAACTATTAGCACTATGATTAATAGAGCTAAAAAACAATTTAAAACTAAATACGAAAAATATGTTAAATAATTTAGAAGAAAAAATTATAAATAAAATTGAAAAGGATAAGGTGCGTCCTTTAAGTCGTTCATTCTTTTTTACAAAAAGAATGATGTGCTATTTTTTGCTAGCCTTTTTCTTTTTGCTAGCCGGTTTGTCTTTATCAGTTTTGTTTTTAATTATTCGATATGGTGATTTTGATATCTACTTAGTGTTGGGAGAGAGTCCTTGGGTTTTCTTTTTGCAAGCTTTCCCATATTTTTGGTTAATAGGTGTCCTTGTTTTTTTAGCTTTTGCTTTCTATCGAACCAGAAAATCAGACACAGCCTATCATTATCCTCTAGTATACCAAGGCTTAGTTGGTTTGGCTTTAATTGTGGTATTAGCTTTGGGCTTTTACTTTTCTGGACTTAGTCAAAAGGTAGAGACTTATTTAGCTGATAATAGTATTTATCGTCAGGTTAATTATTTTCGTTCTTCTTGGGATAATCCTGACAAAGGATTATTGGCTGGTACCTTGGAGATAGAAAAAGGAGAATTAATATTGCAAGATTTTAAAGGTGTCTCTTGGAAGTTGGAAGGGGGAAATAATTTTTTATTAGGACAGGGATTATTACAAGACGGAAAAAAGATTAAAGTTATTGGAGAAATTATTAGCACTTCCAGCAATTTAAATATTTTTAAAGTTTCTGAAATTAGAAGCTGGGAATGTACTTGTCCACATTGCGCCCAAATGGAAAATTCTTGTACTGGTTGTACGGGTGAAAATTCTTGCTCTAAAGTTGGTTCTTGTGGGATGTCTAATTAACTGAAACAAAAATTAAAAATGCTTCGTAGTATTGGTGTAAGGCGCTTTTAATTAATTAAAAATTAAATTAAAATTATGAGAAAAGTAATTTTTCTTAGTGGATTATCTATAGCTCTTTTTACCGCTGGTTTGATATTTTTTGCTAATTCCGGAGCAAGAAATGCGGCCGCTACCGAGACCGGAAAAAATTCGGTAAATGGTAATAAGGCAACTACTTGTCAGTGTGCATCCGGTACTAGTTGTGGATGTGGGGCAGAAAATGGTAGTTGTTCTTGTGGAAAAAATACATCAGGCACTTGTCCTAATGCTGGAACAAAAACTAGCTGTGGTTGCAATAAAAATTCAACTGCTACTAAATAAATAAAAAGGAAAAAACAACTTAATACTACATTGTTTAAACTAAATTATCTAATTGTAGTTTAACCTTTGGCTAACACCAAGCCCCAGATAGCGCCGGCTTGGTGTTTTTTTAGTTCTTTAGCCGCTTCGTTTAAAGTGCTAGAAGTAGTACAAACATCATCAATTAATAATATGTTTTTTTTATTTAAATTATCTCCAGTCCACAAAAAACAATTTTGTAGATTGTTTTGTCTCTCAAATTGATCTAGCTTAGCTTGAGCTGGACGATTTTTTGTTCTTTTTAATTTTAAGGATATTTCTAGATTTAATTTATTGGCTAAATATTTAGCTAAGATTTCACTTTGGTTAAAGCCTCGCCATCTTAGTCTTTTGTTACTAAGGGGAATAGGGATAATTAAAAAATTATCTAAATTTAAATAATGTTTACTTTGGTGTTTTAAAATAGGGTTTGGCAAAATATTATTTTGCAAAAAGTTATACATAAAACGAGCTAAGACTTGGCCTAAGTCTTTGATAAAATGATATTTATATAGTTTTATAATTTTTGCTAGATTTAAATCGTTTAAATCTCCAGCCACTAAAACCCCTTCTAGAAAAAAATCTTTCTGGCAATTAGAACAAAATTGTCCCAACTCATTCTGAGCAGAACATTTAGGGCAACTAGGTGCTTTAAATTTAAAAGCTTTAAAGCATTTAGAGCAAAGCAGTTTTTCCCCTTTAGCACAAAGAAGACAAGTAGTGGGAAATAAAAAATCAAGCCCCAATTGAACTATTTTTTTAAGCATAAAAATATTCTGGCTTGATTTTTAGAAACTTGAACTTGAAGTTGTTTTTTTATTTCAGTTTAATTTGGTGTATCTGATTATTAACGTAGTCGGTAAAGAAAACGTTTTTTTGATCACCACTTACTACAATAGACGAGATGTTATAAGCTCCATCGGGAATAGCAATCAATTCTTTTTGTCCGGTACTTAAATTTATTTTGTATAAATCATCTGAAGTTTTTAAAGCTAATTCTGGGTAAAGACCAGCACCTTTTTCTAGACTTTTTGGTACAGCGCAATAAACTTCAGTGGCGCTGGCAAAGGTACATTTTTCAGCCCAGGTTTGAATTTGTAGGTTACTACGATTGGTGCCAATATTATCTCCTTGAGCGTTAACTAACCATAGAGAGGGTTTTAATTCATTGTTAGCTGAATAAACGCTATATAATAATTTTTGACCATCAGTTGACCAAAGTGGTTCAAAGCCCCAACCTTCAACTATGGTTGATTTGAAATTTTCATCATTTTGACCAACAAAGAAAACTTCACTGCGATTTAGATCAACACCCTTGGTGTACATAGCAACTGTTTGATTGTTAGGTGACCAAGAGGGAATAACATCTTCATCGTTAGTGCCAATATACTCTAAAGCTT
>CAYTEZ010000054.1:0-3978 GCA_964437025.1 uncultured Gammaproteobacteria bacterium | reverse complement strand
CCTGAAAAATCTAAGAAATCTTCAATCTTTTTAATAACCGTCTTAGGATCAATATTATTCTTCTTGTTATAAGCCATTTGTTTTTTTCTTCGTCTCTCCACTTCTTTAATAGCATTCTTAATTGAACCTGTAGTATTATCAGCGTATAGAATAATCTTTCCTGAAACATTTCTTGCTGCCCTACCCATAATCTGAATTAAAGAGGTTTGACTACGCAAGAAGCCTTCCCTATCGGCATCTAAAATTGCTACCAAAGAAACTTCTGGCAAATCTAATCCTTCACGTAATAAATTAACACCAATTAAGATATCAAACTTACCTAAACGAAAATCTTTTAATATTTCAGTTCGAGCAATAGTTTTAACATCAGAATGAATATAGTTAGACTTTATTCCTTCTTGATGCAAAAATACATCTAAATCCTCCGCTTGTTTTTTAGTTAAGGTATTAATGATAACTCGCTCTTTCTTTTTAATAATCTTTTTAGCTTCACTTACAATATCATTTATCTGACTATAATTATTCTTTTTATCAAAAACTGGACGAACTTCAATCTCTGGTTCAATCAGTCCAGTAGGACGAATAACTTGTTCCGCTATTTGTTTTGACTTTTCTTTTTCAAACTTTCCTGGAGTAGCAGTAGTAAAAATAGTTTGACCAATTCTCTTTTCAAACTCAGCAAATTTTAATGGCCTATTATCTAAAGCTGAAGGTAATCTCCAGCCATATTTAATCAATGTTTCTTTACGACTACGATCACCAGCATACATACCACCAATTTGCGGTACTCCAATATGACTCTCATCAATTACCAAGAGAAAGTTTGGTTTTCCATCTTTATCTTTAGGAAAGTATTCTAATAATGAATCTGGGGCCTCTCCCGCTAACTTGCCGGTAAGATGACGAGAATAGTTTTCAATACCATGACAATAGCCTAAACTACGAAGCATTTCCATATCATAACGAACTCGACGTTCTAATCTCTCAGCTTCTAAATACAATTTATTCTTTTTAAAATATTTCAAACGATCTTTTAATTCTTCTTGAATACTTTTAATCGCTTGTTCAATTTGAGGTTTAGTGGAAATAAAATGTTTAGGTGGGAAGATAATTATTTCTGGTAAATCCTCTAAAATATTTTTGGTTAAATTATCTACAACCCCTAACTCAGAAACTGCTTGTTCTTTTAATTCTAAACGATAAATAATATTTTCTGACATCGGACGAATTTCAAAAACATCACCGCGAACTCTAAATTGGCCACGTTTGACGTCAGCTGTTGATCTAACAAATTGCATCTTAATTAATTGAGATATTAAATCAGCTCTAGTCATTGGTTTTCCTTTTTCTAAATGCAAAGAAGCTTCCATATATGACCAAGGGACACCTAAATTATATATACAAGAAACTGAAGCCACAATAATGACATCACGACGAGATAATAAGGCGGAAGTAGCTCCATGACGCAGACGATCAATCTCTTCATTAATCATTGCTTCTTTTTCAATATATGTATCAGAATTTGGCAAATAGGCTTCCGGTTGATAATAGTCATAATATGAAACAAAATAGTGTACGGCATTATCAGGAAAGAAGTTTTTATACTCCCGATACAATTGCGCGGCTAAAGACTTATTTGGTGCCATAACTAAAACCGGACGATCTAATTCGCTTATAATATTAGCCACGGTGAAGGTTTTTCCAGATCCAGTGACTCCAAGCAAAGTTTGGTAGTCAAAGCCCTTTTTAAGGCCATTTTGAAGCTTTAAAATGGCTTCTGGCTGGTCTCCCGCTGGCTTAAAGTCTGATTTTAGTTTAAATAATGGCTTAGTCATAATATGATTATATATTTTGTAGTGTTTATTGTAAAGATAAGAAAAAAAGCTACATTTTACTGTAGCCTTTTCTATTTTTTTATTTTTTTACCACCTGACGTGATAATTCACTGAGAGCCTTGTCAAAAGCTAGGCTGTCAGTACCTAATACTTGTCCGGTGATATTAATTGCTTTTGAAATTAGCTGTTTTAAAAACAAATAATCAATCTTTAAAAAGTCTGATGATTTTTTTTCAACTAATATTCTAAATTTCTTCAAGCAAGAAGATTGAACATTGTACTGTTCTTGATTGTTTTTAGAAAAAATATTTTCTTTAGGATTAAGAAAAAACATTCTTTCTAATTGAAGAAGCTCTT
Organism: uncultured Gammaproteobacteria bacterium; assembly: GCA_964437025.1. Classification (GTDB taxonomy): domain Bacteria; phylum Patescibacteriota; class Patescibacteriia; order Patescibacteriales; family UBA12465. The sequence continues at coordinate 1,786 of CAYTEZ010000054.1, read as the reverse complement.
CAATAACTTCATCAATTCTGGAAATAATTCCTTTTTTTTCACCTTCTTTTTTAATTTCTTTTAAAAAGTATAAAATACTATTTAAATCTTCTTTTTCTTTTGAGGTAATCTGATACTTTGGATTTTCAAGTTGAAAAAAATAATCATCTTCATTTTTTTCCCAAAAATTATCATCATTAATTTTCCAACCATTTCCTAGGGCCTCTATTTCTCTTAAGAAAATAAAGTTTTCTCTATAAAACTTTTTAATTTTTATAGATCTTCTTAATTTGCCAAGAAAAATTGTCCCCATGTCAAAACCGTCTGGAATGACAAAGTCAGGATTAAGTTCAATGATTCTGTTTACTGAAATTTTAGTGATATTTTTAAGACCGCTTCTAGTCTTTAAAAATTTTTCAATTTCTTCAATTGAAATAGTTTGGAGGTGACATTTTACATTACACATAGTTTCCCTTTTTTTGTTATTATATTAATACTCTAGTTAATTGCTAAAACTACTGTTTTTAAAAACAATAAACTTAACAATTAACTAAAATATTAAGACTTTTTAAAGTACTAACTGTATATATAATATATAACACATTATTTGATATTAGTCAATGTATGTCTGTCTGGTCTAGTAATGATAGCTCTTTCCCTTAAAAATACAAGTGGCTCGATAAATTTGCTCCAGTAAAATAACTTTAGCCATTTCATGCAGGAAGGTCATTTTAGATAATGATATCTTGGAATAACCTTTTAGAACAGAGAAATCAAAACCCAAAGCTCCAGCGATAACAAAAATTATTGGTTCGTTAATATTAAATATCTTTTTAGAAAAAGCTGGAGAATCTAACTCTTCCCCGTTTTCTGACAACAAGAAAACTTTAGCTTCTTTATTCTTATTTAAAAATTCTAATAATTTCAAACTATCTTGTTTCTTTATCTCTAAATGGTTTTTATCAGAAAAACTTTTACCTGGTAACTCAATCAATTCTAACTTAATATCCTTGCTCAATCTCTTGCTGTATTCCAAAATAGCTAAACGATAATATTCTTCTTTAACACTACCGATACTTACAATACTAATCTTTTTCATAATTAAGCAATTAATGTAAATAGATAAGCAGCAACCACTGGCAAGAATAGATTATCTAAGCCAAAAAACATTACAAATTCTAGTGTAGTTAAAGCTAGCGCTACTAAAGAATATGAAGCTAAATTAAAATTAGAGCTGTTTAGGTTAAACAGTATAAGCAACAAAAGAATGGACAAGAAAAAAGCTAAGGAACCTTCAAAGCTTTTAGCTCCACTATATATCTTAATCTTATGTTCACCAAAGAGACTGCCGATAACATTAGCTAAAGCATCAGAAAAACCTAAAACCAAAACACCAAATTGAAAAGCTAAAATATTATCTGGTAAAAATACTAAAGTAGATATTAAAACACCTAGGGGATAGAAAACCTCACCCCAAGAAAGACGTTTTACTTTATTAATAACACCCAAAAAATTAAAAACTCTACCTAGGGTAAAAATCAAAGCAAAAAGAACTGATAAAAAGACTATCTGTTTAACAGTAAAAACATAAGGAAAGAAAAAGATAGCCAAGCCCGATAAAGCATGAATTATCTTACGGCTTAGATTATCCACCTTTTGGTTTAATCTTAAATACTTTAAAACTATTTCTTTGTTCATAATGACATAAAATAAGAGCGTTTCTTTAAATCAAATCTTTCAATAGCATAACGCCAAGTAGTTCTATTGATTTTTTCTTTATTATCTAATAAAAATTTCTCTAAACGAG
>CAYTEZ010000053.1:0-4009 GCA_964437025.1 uncultured Gammaproteobacteria bacterium | reverse complement strand
TTTTTTAATTTTCTAGTTCTTTTTCCCTATCTTGGATAGAGGTAATATGAGGAGAATCTGCTGGAAAATGAACTATTACTATAGACTTAGCTTCTTTTAAATAATCACTAGCTTTTTGCTTAAAGAGCTGAGATTGTAACACGTTTCCCTTATTATTTTCTTGAACAGATTTTTTAAGATATATGTCTGATAATCTTTGCAAAGATACAAAACTTTCAGGATGTTTATTTTGTTGGAATATAGTTAAAGCTCGATTGGTAAAAATTTCAGCAGTTTCTGTATTATCTATTTGGTAATAAATTGCTCCTAAGCTATTTAAAATCCTAGCAGTTTCTAGATGATGCTTACCATAAAATTTTATATAAGTTATCAGAGCTTCTTCAAGAAATTTTTGTGCTTCCTCATAATTTTTTAATTCTATAAGGATATTTCCTAAATGTAATAAAGACCAAGCTATTTCAATACAATTATCACCGAAACTTTTATAAATTATTAAAGCCTGTTCAACTAATTTTTTTGCTTTACCACATTCTCCTATACTTCTGTAAACATTAGCTAATCGTACTGAAATCCAAGCAGTCTGAATATTATCCTTACCATAATAATTGATATAAATATTATATGTCTGTTCAAGTAGTTCTTTTGCTTTTCTGTATTCTCCCATATCATGATAAACATTCCCTAAATATCCAGAAGTACGTGCTATTTTAATATGCTCTGTGGGATATTTTTTTTTATAAATTTCCAACGCGTGTTCTAATAAGTTTTTTGCTTCCATATATCTTCCTACATGTCTATATGAACTACCTAGGTATGTTGAAATTAAAACGGATTTAATATGCTCATTACCGTAATGTTTTTTTAAATTTTTTAATGCCAGTTCGTGTAGTGTTATTGATTCTTCATACCTGCCCATATTCCTGTAGACCCCACCTAAACGTCCTAAAGTTTCAGAGGTTTTTACATGTTCAATTCCATGATACTTTTTATTGATTATTAAAGCATTTTTAAACAATTCTTGTGCTTTTTGATAATTGGCTACATGAAAATAATAAATTCCTAATTTAACATATAAACTAGAAATTATTTCTTCGTTTAACCATTTATTATTAATTAGATACATTTCTATATGAGGTACTAACAGAGGTATATTTTTTGAATTTGTTACTTTTAACTCTTCAGTAATGAAATTTACTAATATATTAGAAATATCTAAAATTTGTTTAGTATTTTGTTCTAACTTTAATTCTTTTGAAAGATACGCTAAGGCAATTTCTTGTGTATTACGATTAATAGATAACGTCAAATTATTGTTACTATTAACTAGTAATTTTTCGGCAATTAATGAGAACTTTTTTAATTCATGAATAAATTGATTAACTATAATATTATCTTTGTATTTAATTAATAAGTCTTTAGGTATATCTTCGGAGTTAATTAAACAAATCAATAGAAGTAAATCAACAAAATCTGGGTGTGATTCTATAACATGCTTTACTGATAAGGCAACAATATCATAACGTGTTTTTTTATATTCGCTGATATCATTTAATATACTTTTTTGAACAGTAATAAAGCCTTCGTTAGGCTCGGTAATATATTGCAAATACTCGGTATAAGAGCTTTTTATTTCTTTAATATAAGAGGCTGCTAAAGAAACATCTAAAGGAAATGGAGGTATTTTTTCTAAGAATTTTATAATAATTGATTGTTGATCGTTATTGTAATTTTTATCATCGCAGATAATTTTATTAAAAAGCTCTAATTTTTCTTCTTTATTTAGTATTCCAACATGAATAATATTCTCTGCAAGAATATAGTGATTATTAACAATGTTATGATCTGTTGTTGTTATAATTACTCTACCGTTACCCCACACATTCTGGTCATATGGAAAATATTGTTGTATATCATTAAATGTTTTTACGTTATTATAGATAATGATCCAATTAGGATAAAATTTAATTTTTTTTGTTAAAAATATAAATAGCTTTTTTTCCATTTCCTGATCATTTTTTATTTGTAAAATTGTTGTTAGTTGTTGGTTTTCTTTTTCTGTTTTGCAAAGAGAATGGGCTAATTGTTTAAAAGAAGAAATAATACTATCGCTAGTTTCACAGTTGATTTCCCATATTAATGCTGTCTTTTGATCACGAGCATATCGATGTGCAATAGTAGTCTTACCTGAACCTCCAGCACCTACTAATGCAACGGTTCTAATACCATTGTTGTTAGTTAATTTTTCTTCCATCTCAGAGAATATTGATTGACGGGTTAATAGAGTTTTTTTATGTGGTAATGGTAAATCAATGATAATTTGATCTAAATTTATGGTTTTATTCTCTATAAGAAACTGAGAGGCAATAATCCAAGAGATTACCAGAATAAAAGATACTACAATGATTAAATTTTTTTTTATTAACTTATTTTTAGAAAAAGAGTATCCAATTAATTTTTCAGTTTCTGGGGTTTTAGTTTGAAATGAATTATTAATAGCTTGATATTCTTTGTTAAATTCTTGAATAAGTTCTTCTACAGAGTTTTTATTGATAATTTTCTTTAATAACTTAAAGATTGCAAAATAATATTGCTCTGGATCACTAAAATCCAAATATGTACTTTCATCATGAATAAAATTATTGTTTTTTTTAAGTATAATTATAATAGGAGTGTCTTTAGTGCTATTGTGTATTGACCGATAGGTTAATACACAAAGACTACTTTTAATCTCATCCTTGTTTTTGGATACTGTTAAAATAATGTTAGCCAAATTCAAAGACTCTTTTAATTGGTCAAGTATCTCTTTTTCTTCCACGCTGATTTGTTGGTAAGAAATACCACAAGTAACACCTATTTCCTTATTTATTTTACCAATTTTTATTAATTGATTTTTAAATGAGCTGTGAATTAATAGTTGTAGATAGTATTGTCTGACCATTTGCATCTTACCCGATTTCTCAACAAAATCTATTACATACTCTCTAGAGTTATGTCCTAGTTTTAACATGATATTATGAATATGAGTATTTACTGTTCTTGGGGATATTAATAATAATGAAGCAATCTTCTTTTCTCCTCTATTATGTAAAATACATGCAATTATATCTATTTCTCGATATGTGAATTTTATACCTTCTATTAAATTTAATTCTCTGTTATATATTTCTTTTTTTGTATTAAAACCTGATACTAGATTCATATTAATAACTCTGCATTTATTTAAATTCACTTAATCTAATTGAGTTAATTACTAAACTTTTTTAAATCTACATATTTCTTACCTAGTTTTTTAACTATGCTAATTAAACGGATATCTTAATTGATATTTTGAGCTAATACTTGTATTTAAAACAAATTTTAAAATTAAAATAAAAATGTGGATATTATGTGTAATAAAAATATATATTTTTTATTTATAATCTTTTTCTTTGAATGTGCTTATGCAACATCAGGTTTTAATAACGACAATATCGCTGACATTAAGAAAGTTAATCTAATTCAAGCTAGTAAGATAAAAAGTTTGGAAAATCAAAAGAGTTTATTAAGGAATAAACTAAAAAAAATGCAAGATATTGAATCCCAAGGTAATACTAATCAATTTCTACCAGAACAATATAATAAACTAATAAGTACTACCTACAATTCTGCATCAAAAAGCCTAGATAAAAAAACGATTGATAATGGCAATTTATCACAGAAAACACCTAAAAGGTTTGATTCATTTAATCATGCTTCAAAAGTTGTTTTAGAGCAAAAATATTTACCCAAGAATCAAATCAAAGCTTCAATTTCAGAAAAAAACTTAAATCAATTAGTAGAAAATCACAAAGGTGGGGGAGGACTGGAACAAAAGGTAAATGAATTAGAGCGAAAAGAGAAGTTATTAGTGGAAGAAAAACAACAAAAAGAGAAAGAATTAACAGAAAAGATAAGTGAATTTGAGAAACTCAGTCTTGAAGAGAAGGAAAGGCATAATGAGGCTATAGTAAATCTTGAGGAGACTAAAAAG
>CAYTEZ010000052.1:0-4022 GCA_964437025.1 uncultured Gammaproteobacteria bacterium | reverse complement strand
TACTATGACTTATGGAGATTAACAATAAATTAGGGTACTTGTAATACAGCCAGGCAAAAGCTAATCCACTAATAAATGCGAGCGGTATCACGACAAGCAAATCTCTAAAAATAATATGAAGGAAAGTGAACAAAAAAGTATTAATTAAAATAATAACGAAAGCTGACTTTAAAAAACCTTTTAATTTACTCATCAAATAACCGCGATAAATAAACTCCTGACAAAAACTAAGTGGAATTACTAAAAGTACATATAAATACTCGGTATCCCAATCTAGCGGTTCGCGACCGATAAATTCAGCGATGGCATAAATAAAAGCCACACCAGCAATTGTGAATAAGATATAGGGCAAGTAGTATCTAAACGGATTATTTTTACAAATTCCTAAATTTTTTAAGGATATCTTTTCCTTAATCGTTAGAATGACAATTAAAATTGTAAAAACAAAAAGGACGTAACGATGATACTGAAAAGGAATTATTTTATAATAAACAATCAAAACTGGAACAATAAACAAAAAAAACAAATTTGGAATGATAAAATTTAATTTTTTAGATATTTTCATAGCTCAAATAAATCGATAAAAAACTTTCTGTAAAAACGGATTAATTTTATTGCTCCACTTTAAATAAAGAGCTTGGACAAAATAAGCTGTTAGAATCCCCAAACCAGCGCCAACTATAATATCACCCGGGTAATGAACGCCGACGAAAACCCTTGCTATTCCAATTATAGCAGAAGTTACTATCAGTAACCAACCTAATTTTTTATTATGGAAATAAACAGCAGTTGCCAAAGCAAAGAAAAAAATTGTGTGCCCGGACGGAAAAGACTGCCAATTTTCACTGAGACTCGTAGAAATTAATTTATGAACCGATTGCAGAGCAACATAGGGACGAGGACGCTGGTAAAAAATAAGGATAAAGCTTTTGACGACGAAACGAGCGATCAGTCCGGATGAAAAAGCGACCGAAAACATAATAATATTTTTCAAACGCTCTTTTTTAAACCATAAAAAATAAATAAATAAAAAGGTGATGATAACATAAGGCAGGTATTCCGCCAAAAAGATACCCAGCCAATCTAAATTTAAATTATTTCCTGCTAAATCATTAAGATAACGAAAAGCTAATAAATCGTAACTCATTTTAATTGTTAGTCGGTTGATTAATAATTACATCCTTTTTTGTCGTCGTTAAATAAACCACGGTTGCTAAAATAGCGGTTAAAAATATGATGCTAGTTGCAACTGTCCCTAAACCAATACCACCATCGGCTGGCGCCTGAGACAAATAATCTCCAATTGATGCGCCTAGTGGTCGAGTCAGAATATAGGCAATCCAAAAAGCCAATATCGAGTTTAATTGAAACTTTTTATAGGCAATAAACACGGCGACAATCGCCATGCCGAATATAAAAGCTGACAATAAGTAGCCAAGATTGAGACTTTCAGCTAGTAAATCTCCGGCCGCTGTTCCTAAAGCAAAGGTGAACAGAATAGCTAGCCAATAAAAAGCTTCTCGTTTAGTGGTGTCTATCTTATGAATAGAAAGTGTCTTTTCACTTGCATACCAGCTCGAGAATGCAGCGGCTAAAGCGATGCTAAAGATTATTGTTGTGGTAATTAAAGATACACCGAAATTATCAGTTAAATTATCCGTAATAAGAGTGCCAACGACACTTATTAATACGACTGTTAACCAATATATACTGGGTATATATTTTTTAGATTTAATTTGAAAGAAGAGGGCGACAACTAGCAAAGTGCCAATAACAAGCGTGGTGCCAGTCAACCCCAAACCAAGACTTGTATTTAAAAAGTCAGCCGCCGTTTCTCCGACCGTGGTACACAAAATTTTTATTACCCAAAAATATAAGGTAATTTCCGGAACTTTATTTAAAAGTTTATTAGTTTTCCATGAGCCCATATAAGTTTATCTAAATAATTATAAAATTTAAATTGTGGCAACAAAACGTTCTCCCGGGGGTGAAACAAGAGAACGTTTTATTGTGCTTCTATCTTATTACTTAATAGTGGTTACACCATCATTTGTTTCAACACCCGTTGCTTCATTAATATCTTTAGCGGAGCTAGCGTCTTCGACTTCGTTTGCATCCTTAACTTCGTTTTGTATATTATCAGTGTCTTTAGTCTCGGCTACGTTTTCAACCTCATTTTTATCAGTTTCAGCGCCATTGACTTCGTTGGCATCTTTTACTTCATTTTGAACATTATCTGGAGCTACTGTACTGATTTTATCTATTGGTGTTGCCATTGGGACTACTGTAGCCTGAGTAACTGGCGTATTTATAATATCAACTGGATTTGGGGTCTGTTGAGCGTGAACCTGTAAACCAATTGCGCCGACGGAACCCAATAACAGTCCCAATCCCCCAAATAACATAGCTGTTTTTTTATTTAATTTCATATTTTTAATTTTAAACTTAATATTTTTAAGACTAACGGTTTTCTAGTTTTTAGATTAATTATCATCAAGTCGACCTCTTGAGTACTATCAGTATAAAATAAGGGGATGAAGTTAACGTGAAGATTATTAAACAAAACTATTTTTTATTTTTTTGGTAATTTAATTATAACGGTAGTACCATGGCCAACATCACTTTTAATCGCAATAGCACCTCGATGATTGTCAATAATTTCTTTAACAATCGACAATCCTAGTCCAGAACCATTGACTTCGTCGCCTCTGGCTTTATCCGCCTTATAAAAACGTTCAAAAATATGAGGCAAATTGGTAGCGGCGATTCCCACTCCGTTATCAGCAACCGTTAATTCGGCGAATTTATCTTGATCTTTTAAACTGAATTTTATTTTTCCAAAATCAGCTGTGTAGTTTATGGCATTTTGCAAAATATTTAAAATCATCCGTTCGATAGAATTAACTTGTCCTAAAATTAATATTTTATCAGATACATCCAATGTAATAACAATATTTTTAGCTGTCGCCAATGACTTAATTTTTTTAACTGTTTCAAGAATTAAGTCCGACAAATTAAATTGCCTAAAAATGTCAGCTGATAAATTTTCACTGCGTGATAAAATAAGTAAATCTTCAACAATTCTAGACATTTTTTCTATCTCTTCCAAATTATTTATGGCCAGCCTTTTTAAATCTTCAGGATTACTTTTAGAGCTCCTCAAAGTGACCTCACTGTCGGTTTTCATAATTGCCAGTGGAGTTCTTAACTCATGAGAAGCATTGGCACTAAATTGCTTTTGCGCTTCCAATGATTTTTTAATCGGTTTTAAAGTCCTGCCAGCCAAAAACCAACTCAGAAAACTAACTAGTAATAAAACCGCTAGATCAATTAGTATAATAGTATTTTGTAAACTATCGACAGTTTTATCAATTACCACATTTTGTACTTGACTATTTCCTGGGTCATCCGAACCATCTCGTAAATTATTTTCTAAAGAAAAATATAGGGCAAAACTAAAAATGCTTAAAATTACCGCTATTAAGATAATATAATAAGCAGTTAATTTTAAGCGGGCGCGTAAAAACATATTAGTTTTTAAGCCGATAGCCCACCCCTCTAATTGTTTCCAATAATTTTTCATGATAACCATTATCTATTTTTTTACGTAAATTTTTAACATGAACATCTACGATATTACTAAACGAATCGAAGGCCATATCCCAAACGTGATCTAAAATCTGATCTCTATTTAAGACCTGGTTTACATTGCGCATTAAGTATTCTAGTAATGAAAATTCCTTAAGAGTTAATTCGATTTCTTTTTGATTACGATAAACCTTTTTGCTAGTGGTATTAAGAATTAAATCTCTAACTTTAAGTTCAATTTGTAATGATTGTTTTGGCCGCCTAAGTAATGCTTTAATTCTCGCCACTAATTCTTCAAATGAAAAAGGCTTGATTAAATAATCATCTGCTCCCGAGTTTAAGCCTAAAATTTTATCCGCCGTAGTATCCCGGGCGGTTAGCATTATTACAGGAATAGCTATATTTTGATTCCTAATATTTTTACAAATAGTTAG
>CAYTEZ010000051.1:0-4127 GCA_964437025.1 uncultured Gammaproteobacteria bacterium | reverse complement strand
GGCCACTTGATTACTTAATTAAAACCTTCTTTTTATTCAAATTAAAACTATATATATAATAGCAAAAACATAATAAAAATATAATAAATTAAAAATCAATTTTAAATTAACGTCGATCACAGAAAAAACAAAGCTACAAAATTTTGAGTAATTCCTCTATATCAATTCCGCCTTCTTTTATCTTGGTAAAATCAATTATTTCCTCTGAATTAATATTATTTTTTTGCATATTCTATATATAAAAAATTTATTGCAACTTCAACAATTCCTCCAAGTACTCTCTAGAATTAGATAATCGTGGCACCTTGTTCTGTCCACCCAACTTATTCTTCCCTTTTAACCATTCATAAAATAAATTGTCTTTAGCTATAATAACTTTAGGTCTGGCTAAAATTAAATCGTTATATCTCTTAGCTTCATAATCAGAGTTTAAATTCTTTAATTCTTTGTCTAACTCGTCAACAAAAAAATCTAAATTTTCTGGTTTCTTAGAAAACTCTATTAACCATTCATGTCCTCCCCGGCTACGACCCTCCATAAATATTGGGGCAACGGTATATTCAGAAACTATAGCACCACTTCTTTCGCTAGCTAAACGCAAAGCTTCATCAGCGTTAGCAACCATCAACTCTTCACCAAAAACATTTATAAAATGTTTAGTACGGCCAGCAATTTTTATTCTGAAAGGTTGTAGTGATGTAATTTTAACAGTGTCACCAATTAAATAACGCCACAGACCACCATTGGTAGAAATAGCTAAAGCATAGGTTTTTCCTATCTCTACTTCTGATAATATTTTAGCTTGCGGTTTTTCTTTTTCTAATTCATCTAAAGGAACAAACTCATAAAAGACCCCGCTGTCTAAAACCAACAACATATCATCTCTATTCAAATCATCATTTAAAGCAAAAAATCCTTCCGAAGCATTGTATGTCTCTAAATATTTCATTTGCTTAGATGGGATAATTTTTTCAAATTGAGCTCGATAAGGGGTAAAACTAACACCACCATGAATAAATAATTCTAAATTAGGCCAAACTTCTAAAATATTATCTTTTTTTGTCATCTCCAAAATCTTGTTAAGCACCACCAATGTCCAAGAAGGGACACCAGCTAAAGCTACAACATTTTTAGGAATAGTATCTAAGGCTATAGCTTCAACTTTTTTCTCCCATTCGCTAAGAAGAGCTACTGAAAGTTTAGGTGAACGAAAAATTCTTGCCCACCAAGGAAGATTATTTATTAAAATAGCAGAAAGATCACCATAAAAAATATCATCGGATTTTTTTCTGGTCATAAAAGAGCCACCAACACTTAAAGTTTTTCCAATAAATAATTTAGAATAAGGATTTTGATCTAAATACAGAGCAATAACATCTTCCCCACCTTTATAATGACATTTTTTTAAAGCATCTTTTGTTACTGGTATACTTTTACTCTTGCTATTGGTTGTCCCTGAAGATTTAGCTACCATTTTAATCTTCCCCGGCCATAAAACATTTAGTTCTCCATTAATAGCTGGCTCAATATCAGAAAATAATTTTTCATAATTAGAAACCGGGACTTTATCCTGCCACTCTTTAAGAGCCTCAGAAAAATTAGACTCGATTATTTTAGAATAATTGAATCTCTTTCCCCAAACAGTATCCTTAGATTTTTTTAGCAAAGAAAAGAAAACCTGCTCTTGCGCCAAGAGTGGTTTAGCTTTAAATAAATTTATCTCTCGATAGCGAGAGATAAATTTAAGCTTTAATACTTTGTTGAATAAAAACATAAAGCCTTATTTTGTCTTTTTACCCATCTTAGAAAAGACGAAGATGTATAAAATTTCTAGGATACCAACGGTGTTTAAGATAAACAAAGCGATATACCAAGGTTTGGAACCTAAACGAGCAGCCTTCCACAAGGCAATAGCTTTCCAAACTCCAGCCCAAACAGTAATAGCAAGTATAATCAAAAGAAATTGATTAAAATTTTCCACAATATAGTTTTCCATTTTTTTTATAATTAATTATAGAAACTAATAAAATTAAAATTCAGCATTTTTTAGAGTTCGAGGGAAAGGAATAACATCTCTGATATTAGCCATACCAGAAAAATACATAATCATTCTTTCAAATCCCAAACCAAATCCAGCATGCTTGATAGAACCATATTTTCTTAAATCTAAATACCACCAATAATCTTCCGGATTTAATCCTAGTTCAGCAATTCTTTTTTCTAATAATTCTAAACGTTCCTCTCTTTGACTACCACCAATAATTTCACCAATACCCGGAACCAATAAATCAGCTGCGGCTACGGTTTTACCGTCATCATTTTGGCGCATATAGAAAGCCTTTATTTCTTTAGGATAATCAGTTAAAAATACTGGCCCTTTTACTACTTCTTCTGCTAAATATCTTTCGTGCTCAGTTTGTAAGTCAATTCCCCATTCTACCTTGTATTCAAACTTTTTGTCTGCCTTAAGCAATATATCAATAGCTTCTGTGTAAGTCATTCTTTTAAATTCTGAATTTAAAATTAAGTTTAGTCTTTCCAGCAATGTTGTATCAATAAATTTATTAAAGAATTCTATTTCTTCAGGTAATTCCTGTAAAATATATTTGATTAAATATTTTAACATTCTTTCAGCTAAATCCATATCATCGCTTAGATCAGCAAAAGCCATCTCTGGTTCTACCATCCAAAATTCACAAGCATGGCGGGTAGTAGTAGATTTTTCTGCTCTAAAAGTTGGACCAAAAGTATATACTTTATTCAAACCAGTAATTAAAGTCTCGGCTTCTAATTGGCCAGACACCGTTAAACCAGTCTTTTTACCAAAAAAATCTTTTCCATAATCAATTTCCCCTTTTTCGTTTTTAGGAATTGGTTTTTCTAAATCAAAGGTTGTAATATTAAACATTTCGCCAGCACCTTCGCAATCACTACCGGAAATAATTGGAGTATGAACATAAGAAAAACCCTCTTCTTGAAAAAATTTGTGGATAGCATAACTTAAAACTGAACGTAAACGGAATACGGCTGAAAAAGTATTGGATCTTGAACGTAAGTGAGCTATTTCTCGTAAAAATTCAAAACTGTGTTTTTTCTTTTGCAAGGGATAATCAGCTAAAGCTAAATTAATAATATTAATTTTTTCAGCTTTTAGCTCAAAAGGCTGTCCTTCAGCTGGTGACTTCACTAAAGTACCAAGAACTTCAACCGAAGAACCAATGGTTAATTTTTCAACTTCAGCAAAATTGCTCAAATTATTATCAAAAACAACTTGCAAGCTTTTAAAGAATGTTCCATCATTAATTTCAATAAAACCAAAATCCTTGGAACTACGAACCGTTCTAACCCAAGCTCCAACGCTTATTTTTTGGTCAATAAATTTATCAGTTTCGCGATAAATACTTTTTATGGAAATATAAGACATATATATATTTATTAATATTTCTAGATATCATTATATTAGCTAATAAATGTGATTTTGGCAAGGTTAATACATAAATATAATGTATTGACAACTCATTAATTATGATATACAATATATAATATAATATAAATTAAAAAAATATGGCTACAAAAAATTCAACACAACTCCAAATAAGAATTGATTCAAAAACAAAAAAAGAAGCAAAAAATATTTTTGACAATATTGGGATTGATATGAGCTCAGCTATAAAACTATTTTTACAACAGACAATCAACGCAAAAAACATTCCATTTGAAGTGAGAGATGAGAATGGAATGACTCTTAAAAATTCTCAAATACTACAGGCGGCTATTATTGATGCCGAAAACAGTTCTAAATCTTTTGATAATGTAGATGATTTAATTAAAGATATACTAAAAGATTAAGATGTATAAAATTAAATATTCAAAACAATTTAGAAAAGATTTGAAATCATTTAAAAATGATTCTCTTTTATTTTCCGAGATAAAGGAAGTTTTGGAGAAACTTCGACAAAATATTCCATTATCAATAAATAACAAAAATCATCCTTTACAAGGTAAATTCAAAGGGTGCTTTGAATGCCACGTTAGACCAGATATATTATTAATTTATACAAAGAAAGAAGAAGAACTAATAATATTACTTCTAAGAATAAATTCTCATTCCAATCTATTCTAAAAAC
>CAYTEZ010000050.1:0-4130 GCA_964437025.1 uncultured Gammaproteobacteria bacterium | reverse complement strand
ATTAAAATGCTTCGAAGTCCAAAACGACTTCTCCATCGTGCTAAACTCTATTTCCTACGAGATAGCCACGCCAGAAATATTTAATTAACAATTTGGGTCCTTAGCTCAGTGGTAGATCCGCCAACCGGCGGACTATTAAGCAATTTGAAATAATTGCGTCTATTTTTAACAATTTGGGTCCTTAGCTCAGTGGTAGAGCAGTTGCCTTTTAAGCAATTGGTCGCGAGTCCGATCCTCGCAGGGCCCACTTCATGCATCTATACGGACTTATCATTGGTATTTCACTTGTCGTCGGTATCGAATACTTCTCCAGACACCAGAAAGCTATTCCTGCAAACAAAATTAATCTCTTCATTTTTGGCCTACTTATTTCTATGCTATTTGGTGCTAGAACCTATCATGTTATTGATTCTTGGTCTTATTATTCACAGCATCTTTCACAAATTTTTGCTACCTGGAATGGGGGATTGGGTATCTATGGTGCGTTAATCGCTGCCACTATTTATATATTTATCTATTCTCTGGTAGCCAAAATCCCTACTCTTTCTATTTTAGATTCCATTACTCCTATTTTACCTTTATGCCAATCTATTGGCCGTTTTGGTAACTTTGTTAATCATGAAATTCCTACTTGGTGGATAGAAGCATCATTGAATGTAATTTTATTTTTTATTATTAGATCTAAAGCTCTAAAGAACTATTGCCCTACCGCACTATATTTAATTGGTTATGGAATTATTCGTTTTATTATGGAGTTTTTTAGAAATGATACCTGGCAAGTATCACACATTAAAATTGCTCATATCATCAGTCTGTTATTCATTTCGACCGGAATAATTCTTCAAAAAAACTTAAAAAAATCTAGGTAAGCCATCTGTACTGATAATGTGGAACACCTAATTGAGAGTATTTTCAAGACCTACGAGCAAATGCTAGAACTAAGTTTTTCTTCGAATTGAATGGTTCGAAAAAGGTAAATTTCCGAGCTTTACACAATAAACTTTTAACAAATTAATTATTTGTTCTTTATATTTGTAACTAGTATTAAAAGAAATGTATGTAAAATTATATAAATGTCCTGAAGCGCATGGAAACCAAGTTCTTAAATCTAATGAATTCTCTTTATCAAGATATTCTAATGGACTTATTTTTAACCACAACTCACACCACAAAGTCCCCAAAAATTTATAAGACAGATCAACATGGTCTATTCTTGTATAGTCTAATTCAAAATTTTTAGTCTTATTTCGATTGTGAAACACAATAGCTTGATCAGAAAATTCAATGGGAAAACTTAATATTCCAGGAAACCAACCCACATCATAAGTTGCAGAAACACTCAACATGTTTTAATAATACATGATTATTACTCAATGTCCCAAAAAAACCACCTCTATACAACACCTAGTAGGTACAATGCATGGTATGGAATTCATCCTGCCTTGAAATTTAACTAGAAGAAAATTGACTAAACAATTAAGCCTTGAACTTTTGATTTGTGACCCCTGTAGTTTACCCGCCACCAAGAGGTAATTGTTCGCAAAGCGTCTCCCAAGCATTTGCGAGAGAACAACTTTGATTTCAGGCGATGTCTAATACTGCAATTCCTGAAGATATGATGTTTTGTGACCCCAAGGGTCGTAGTTCGGAACCAAGTTATTCCTGAACTTATTCAGTATTATAAACTTTTTGCTACCCAAATTACCAGCTTCGGATACCAGCCAGTATATAACTACGCTTAGGTATTAGAACCGTATAGAAACGGAATCCCCGAAAATACCTATTGCTTTTTACAAAATATAGTTGTATAAGTAAGATAGTTTAATTCATATGGCTAAGAAAACTTACTATTCAGTCACACAAGCGTCAGAATTTCTGGGAGTTCACCCAGAAACACTTCGTCGGTGGGACAAAACAGGGAAACTTCAAGCAGAAAAGATAAACAAAAGGGGTGATCGTCGATATGATCTTGAAAAAATCACACGATTCAAAGATTTGGTGAAGTTGGGAACCGACGATAAAGAAGAAGCTAGGAAGCAAATACAAGAAAGTCTTGAAACTTTAGAAAAACTTGCCAACGAGGTTAAATATGAATTTTCAATGGGAGATCACTTCCGTACCGCACGGGATTTAGCTTACTTTATTTTAGAAGACGAAAAAGAAAGGGATAGATTTCAAGCGCTTATTGGTCTTTTTAGCTTCCAAGTAAAGGACGACGACTTCAAATCAAAAATGTCAGGAACTGACGGAAATGGCAAGTATTGGGCTTTCCCTAGTTTAGAAGAATTTTCAAAATCCGACTTTTCTTATATCCGATCATTGCTTCCCAAATATAAACACCCAAGAATTAAGTCGCGGATAGCGCATTTTCTGTGGACCGTGGAAAAGGATCATAAAATGGCCCAGACAGCCATAACGGAATATCTAAGGGTTGTTAATTGGTTAAATACCGAAATTAAAAAAGACCCCGAAGGAACTTCTGCTTTCGAGATAGTTAATGCCCTACGAAGTGCCTATGTTCTTGCTAAGAAATTAAAATATAACGTAAACGAAGTAAATCAGGCGATCGCCGATACTATTTTGAATTTTGATAATCAAAGCGAATCCCGGTGGGCGGTTACACACCGGCTTATTGAATTTGCTTTAGAAAACTGGAAGGAATATGGTAAGGATTTTTGGGAAAACACGGTAAAGATTTGTAAAAGAATGGCCGACGAACAAGAAAAAAAGAATAATCTGTATTTTGCTAGGGATTTTTTATCACTGGGAGAAAAAATAGAACGACTTGTGTTTGGACTTCAAGATAAAAACTGGCGTCAAAAAATCGCTTCCTCGTTTGAGGACGAGGCGAATGTCAAAAAAGACGGATTCGTACAATCAGATCTTCTTATTAAAGCGATTACCGAATATAAAGCATTAGGCAACCAAAATAAGGTTGAAGAATTAGAAAAAGCACTTCAAGAAGCAAAAAAGAATTTGAAATTTCAAACATTTTCACAAACTATGGATCTAACCGACTGGGTAAAGCAGATAAGACAAGGGTTCAAGGGTCTAATAGCTAAAGAAAGCAAAGAACAATTGTTAGTTAGATTAACCGTAGACGGATCAATTCTACCCAAATACGAAGAAGTAAAAAAACAATCGGAAGAAATGGATAAAGAATTTCCGTTACAGTCCCTGTTTTCCCACACCGTATTCGATAGTTCAGGCAATATGCCAAGAAAATATGATAGTGAGGCAGAAAAGAAATACTATTCCCTACTACGCCAGTATCAATTTTCACTAATAACAGGGGAGGTTCTGGTAAAGGTCTTATTCGAAGAACTGGTTGACGCCGGAAAAATAGACTTGGATTCGGTTACCAAGTATATGGCTGAACGCTTGTGGTATGGGAAAGAATACGAGCATATAGATCCGGATACAAAGGCGGTTGATTTGAAATCTAAAAAGTGGATAGACATTTTAAGACCCGGAATTAAATCGTACTTAACTTGCCTTGAATTGATAAAGGCCAAAAATACCGAGGAAGCAAGAACTAATCTTGTTTTAGCAATAGATTCCCTAACACCCAAGATCGAAGGCTTGATAAGGGAATTTTACGAAACTATTGGCAAACCTGTTGACAAAATTAAGCCGAAAAGTGGCGGGAAAGACCACACGACCGAAAAGAAAGATTTGGCCGATCTTTTAAGAGAACCATATGCCGAAGAAATCTTTGGCAAGGACCTGCTAATCCTAATGAAATACGTGCTAATTGAATTAGGCGGATATAACCTAAGGAACAATGTATCCCACGCACTTATGTTTAGGGAAAATTATCTTTTAAGTTATGGGCATTGGGTTTTTATTATTCTACTTAGAATTGGGGCTTATCAAATTTCAATAAAACCAAATGAAGAACCTAAATAATCAACGAGCTAGTATTAAATTTTCGCAAAACTTTACAGTTAATGATTCCTTAATTTCGGATTTAATTAAGCAATCCTCGATTAACCCGGAAGACCTTGTATATGAAATTGGTCCAGGGACCGGGGTTATCACTTTGGAATTAGCAAGGGCAAGCGGACGGGTCGTCGCAATCGAGATTGACAAAAACCTTTACGATAAATTGAAAATTAAATTTGCCAATT
>CAYTEZ010000049.1:0-4141 GCA_964437025.1 uncultured Gammaproteobacteria bacterium | reverse complement strand
AGGCAACTGATCCACTTTTAGGATTAACAGCGGCAAAAGAAGCATTTAGAGAAGAAACTGGATTAATTATGCCTAAACAATTTGGACCAACGAGTGTAATATTATATTTTTTAGCAATTTCTTTTATCTTTTCTTCTAAATCTAAATTACCAGCTTCTTTAAAACCAGCTGAAATAACTATAGCTCCTTTAACACCCAACAAACCAGCTTCATTTAAAACATCAGGTACTACTTTAGCTGGAACAGCAATAATTACTAAATCAATTTTTTTAGCTACAGAACTCAAATTAGAATAACATTTCTGTCCATTAATTTTTTTAGCTTTTAAGTTAATTAAATAAGTTGGACCAGAAAAAGTTTGCAAAACATTTTTTACCAAACCATTACCAACGCTACCAACTTCAGCTGAAGCACCAACGATAGCAATTGATTTAGGTTTAAAAATAAAATCTAAATTAAACATAAATATATTTCTTTAAAATAATTAATTGGGTCTATAATAAAAATAGCACAAAAATAGCTAAAAATCAAAGCAACTTTATCTTTTCTCCTATATAGGATATAATAGAAAAGTTGAGTGCGATAAATAGCGCACTCTTTATTTTCTTATAACCCACAAATTTATGTTTAAAAAACTATTTTCTAAAATTGATGATGAAAAAATTATCGTTAAATCACTCCTAAAATTAGCTGGACCAATTATTTTAGCTAATATTTTGCAAATCGCCTACAATCTAACCGATGCTTTTTGGGTCGGTCGTTTAGGTGAAAAAGCAGTAGCTTCAGTAACTCTAAGCACTCCTATTATCTTTCTTTTAGTTTCTTTAGGAATCGGATTATCAGTAGCTGGCTCTATTTTTATTGCCCAATACTTTGGAGCTAAAAATGAAAAGATGATTAATTTTAGTGCCGGACAAACTATTTTAATGGTAACTCTAGTAGCTATTTTTTTAAGTGTTATAGGTGTTGTCCTAGCTCCTTATATTTTACACCTGATGAATGCCTCCCCTGATATTTATACCTATGCCCTACAATATTTAAAAATTGCTTTCTTAAGTTTACTCCCCAACTTCTGTTTCTTCATGTTTCAATCTATCATGCGTAGCATTGGTAAACCTAGTGTTCCATTATACATTATCATTTCTACCGTCTTACTTAATTTCATTCTAGATCCTCTTTTTATGTTTGGCTTTGCTTTTATACCTAGAATGGAAATAGCTGGCGTAGCTATTGCTACTACTATTACTCAAACTATAGCAGCTATTATTGGTCTTGGTATTTTATTCTCTGGTAAGAAAGGAATCCACCTAAAATTGAAAGATTTAAAACCTGATTTTAAATTTATCAAAAAAGCTTTCTTTTTAGGTCTACCAACATCTCTAGAACAATCAGCTCGCTCTTTAGCCATGGTGGTTTTAACTTCACTAATAGCTACCTTTGGTACTCTAGCTGTTGCTTCTTATGGAGTTGGAGGAAATATCGTACAAATTATAATCATCCTATCAATTGGATTATCAATGGCGACTTCAGTTTTAGCTGGTCAAAGTATTGGATCAGGTGATAGAGCTAAAGCTGAAAAAATTACTCTAATTAGTGGCAAAATATCTTTTATCACTTTAAGCATTTTTGGTGTTTTAGTTTATATCTTTGCCCCCAATCTAATTTCCTTTTTTGTACCAAAAGATATAAACATTATTAATTTAGGCGCTCATTTTTTAAGAATAGTTTGTGTAACTTTCGGCTTTATTGGAATCCAAATGTCAGTTGCCTCTATTTTACAAGCTTCAGGCAATACCCTAACTAGTATGATACTAACTATTAGCTCCCAATGGGTTATACAAATTCCTTTGGCCTTCATACTAGCAAAATATTTTCAATTAGGAATAAATGGTATTTGGTATGCCTTCCCTATAACTAATGTTTTAATCTCAATTATATACTTTTTAGTCTTTAAAAGTGGCCACTGGAAAAAGAAAAAAATAATTCATGAAGGCCATCATTTTATAGATTTAAAAGAAGAGGTATAAAAAAAGGAGAAATTAATTCTCCTTGGCAAATCTTAAAGAAGTAGTGTAAAACTTATGTTTTTTTACTAACTCCTCAACTTGTTTTTGAATTTCTAAGCTTTGTTTTTCTACTTCCGAAAAACACATAGCCTCTCTTAATGAAACCACCGGCCCATAACCTTCGTCTAAGTATACTTGGGCGATTTTTTTTAGTTCTGGCGGTAGTTTTTTTATTTTTTTCTCCGCCTTCTTTTTACTCTTCTTTAAAGAATTTAGCATTCTTGTATCCGCTGTTTTTTTATCAAATAAAGAATTTAAAAAACTCTTGAAACCTTTCTTTTTCTTTTCCATTTCCAGTTAATCTTTTATATATGTTATTTCTTTAATTATTTCTTTAAAACCTAATTTTTTATATACATTAATACCATTCTCCGATGACACCAAGCAGGCCTTATGACAGCCTAACACTCTAGCTTGATTTAGTAAATAGGAAACAATTAGACCGGCATAACCCTTCCCTCTTTCCTCGGGAAAAGTACCAATATTTTCCAAAGAAAAACTAGAAAAAGAATAATATGAACCAGCTGAAACTGGTCTGCCTTCTGCATATAAGACGAAAGCTTTAATCTTATCATAACCCTCATCTATCATATAAGAATCTAGAAAACCAAATTTTTTCTCATAGTCTATTGCGGGATGAGAAAAGGCTGAGCAAAAAATCTTTTTAAAATCATCCAAAGCCCCAGGTTCACGACTAGCTTTAATTTTACAATCAGCTGGCAAAACAACACTTAAATCTTCTGCCGGTAAATCAGAAATACTCATAGAATAATCAACGCTCTTGTATCTTAATCCATGGTTCAATAAAAAATCTTCATTCTCTTTATTCTCCTCCAACTTTACCCTAAAGCTATTTTCACAAAAAAATTCCTCTATCATCTTCCAATCAACTTCATTTAATACCCCAGAGAAAATATGAGCGTAGTTATATAAACTATTAGTATGAGGTACGGTTTTAAAAAGAAACATCTTTTCTGTTTCTAAGCTAACTGGCTCTAAACCAGTTTGTTCTTTTACATCATTTAACATCTCATAAACAACAAAACGAGAAGGATCTCGATCTAAGATTTTTTTTGAAATGTTCATATATTTTTTATTTTTTTAAATTTTGATAAAATTTAATAATAGCGAAAACATTTGGTAATAAATCAAGCTTTTCAACCTCGTTAATATTAATCCATTTGGGACTGGTCTCTTCATTGCTTTTTAAATCACCAGAAAAATTATTAGAATAAAAAACTCTTAAAGAAAATTCTTTATCACCATCTTTTCTTTTGATTTTAGCTGTCCATTTTTTCTTTAACAATATTAAATTGTTTAAAGAAACATCCAAATTTGTTTCTTCCTTTAATTCTCTTTGAGCAGCTTCTTTTATCTCTTCACCCAACTCTATTCTCCCTGCTGGTAGCCCATATTTCCCATTTAAGTGACCAGCTGATTTGTTATGTTCAACCAGTAAAACTTCATTATCTTTAATAAGTAAAACACCGACTGTTTTAATTATCTTTTTTTTATCCAGCAGATACAGAACCCCCGGGATTAATGGAATAGCTAAATTAATACTCATATTAGCTCCAGTAATTAAACCAATTGCAAAACCTATCACTATTGGAAAGATTATAAGGTAGGCAGCAAGCCTAGGATACTTCCAACCCAATGCTAAACCAATAAATATTATTGGTAACATAGTTAAGGCGATATTCTCCCAGAGAGAGTAACTAGAGCTAATAAACGGTAGTGGATTACCATAACCAAAATAGAAAGGTAGAGCAAAAACTAGGATAACTAAGGCTAGTATTCTAGCTGACCATTTTATAACTTTCATATTTTTAAATTAATTATTTTTTACCCCAACGCCATTTAGCTGGCTCCCCTTTTTTATAACTAATATACACAAGCAATCCGGTTACAACAAAAACTGAAATAAAATAGAAAGCCATATATTTTTCAATATTACTTTCAAATACAAAAACTAGAGCTATAAAGATTATTAAATACACCAGCATAATTAACCAAGCTTGCCAGGTGGCTGGATACCAACCATAACCATATCTTTTAGCTTTAAACCAATATTT
>CAYTEZ010000048.1:0-4307 GCA_964437025.1 uncultured Gammaproteobacteria bacterium | reverse complement strand
CTTTCCCAGAGCGAGGAATCTCTAAAGAGACTTGTGAACGCTTTGGCGTTCGTGCCGGTCTTTCTGAAAAGGATGGTAAGACTATTGAAGCTTTCTACTTCCCTTCTTTTAACCAAAAGGGTAAGATTGTAGGATACAAGAAACAAGATATTACGGTAGACAAGTCTCATGATTACCATTGGACTACCGTAGGTTCTGTTAGTATTGGGAATAAACTCTTTGGTCAAAACACTGTAGAGGAAATGAATCGTAAGCGAGCAAATCTAATCCTGACCGAGGGAGAATGGGATTCCTTGAGTGTTTATCAATCATGTGTTGATAGTGTAAAAGGGACGAAATACGAAGGGATTGAACCTACTGTTGTTTCAATCCCAATGGGGACTAAGAATGCTGTTGAAGCTATTCTACACAACGAACAATTTGTAAAAAGCTACGACGCCGCAACTCTCTTTTTTGATGATGATCATTGTACGCCTGCAGAATTGAAGAAGGGTATTATGAAGGGTCACGAAGCCCGTGAAGCTGTTGCTAGTGCTCTGGTAGGCTCGGGTCTTGCCCTTATGACAATTACACCCTCAGAGGGCTTTAAAGATGCCTCTGACTACCTTCAAGCAAATAAATCGCAAGAGCTATCAAAGCTTGTGCAGTTCGGTAAGCGGGTATTCTCAGCAGAGAAAATTGTCAAAGCAAGTGACATTAGTTTTGAGGACTTGATTGCTAAAAGACCTGAAGGTTTGTATGTAAAATCTTTCCCAAAATTAATGGATAAATTGCATGGATTCCGCACTCGTGAACTAGTCCTATTGACTGCACCCTCCGGCGTCGGAAAATCCACTGTAAGTAGTATCATTGCAAATGCTTTTATTGACTACGGTGAACGAGTTGGTCAAATCTACCTTGAAGAGACTAACAAAGAAACTCTTCAACGTGCTGTTGCCTCTAAGCTAAAGGTTAACTACCTAAAGTTTAAGAATGACCCCACTTCTGTTGCTAATATTGATGCAATTCGTGTAGCTTATGACGAGATTTGCAAAGATGATAAAGTAATCATGCTTGGGCACTTTGGCTCTTTACCAATTACAGAGTTGATGGCTAAGATCAAACACATGCACTTGATTGAAGGCTGCAAGTATATTATTGTTGATCACCTGAGTTTAGCAATTAGTGGGTCAGAAGTAGAGAACGAGCGCAAAGAGCTTGACATGATTATGACAGAGCTTGCTGCTTTCTGTGCTGCAAACGAGGTCTGTATCATTGCGATTAGTCATATTAACAGAACTGCAGCAGATCAGTTCAAGGCACCAAAGGGGAAAGAAGATGAGCCATTCTGGGTTAAGGTTACCAAGGAAATGATGCGGGGCAGTGCAGCTTTAGAGCAGCTATCTTTTGTGATCATTGGGCTAGAGCCAGAGATTCTTCCAGATCGAAGTCGTGGACGTGTTAGATTGACTGTTCTGAAGAATCGTCCTTGGAGCTATCTTGGTGCTTGTGATGAATTTACAGTTGACGACGACACATGGGAAGTGCTATTATCACAAGCTGAAGGTGAAAGTTTTTAATGAAAGGTAAATATGCAAGGGTGGTGTTTTGATATTGAAGCTGATGGATTGTATTTACAATCTAAGAAGATTTGGTACATGAAGTTCAAGGCACTTGATGGCTCAAGAGAATTGAGTATCTATCCATTCCAAGAATGTAAAGAGGTTACAACAAAAAAGGTCCAAAACTGGATCGACTCTTTTGAGGACGCTTCTTATGTCGTCGGATGGAACATCCTTGGGTATGACTTATGGATGCTTTGGAAGTTCTTTGATATCAAACCTATTGTAGGTAAAGGTGGAAAAGATTTCCTAGGCGGAAAGCAAGTTCAATTCCTTGACGGGTATGTTCTGGATATGTATTTGCACCCTAATGCACCTAAGCACTCTCTTGAATATGTTTCAGGTGGAGAGGAGGCGGAAGAGGGTAAGATTGATTATCGCTTGAGTTTAATTAAGGCTGGAGCTTTGGAGGCCAATTCACCGAAGGGTGCGGAGTTTGCATTCTTTCATGAACTGATGGTCCCTTATTGTGATCGTGACGTTGATAGTGCAATTGTTGAGACTGCTAAGCTGAATACGAAAGCTGCGGAGTTGTATAAAGGTCAGTGGTTGCACCCTAGTTTTCGTCAAAATCAGAAGGATTATTGGTTGTATAGTGCTCAAGCATATTCTGGCGTTAAATTCAACACAGAACGCGCCGGCGCACTTGTAGAACTAATTGAAAGTAAGATGCTTGAGATCAAGAATGAAGTGGACCCTAAGCTTCCATTAAGGCAGTTAAAAACAGCAGAGCAAGCATTCTATAAACAACCAGCGAAACCATTCAACAAATCCGGTGAATTATCAGCAACAATGCAAAAATGGTTAGAAAAACATAATGCACAGATTGAAGGACGTACAATCAAAGCTTATGGGTTTGAAGTCCAAATTGAAGCAAATGCAATACTTCCAGTTACCCTCCCAATGGAGATTGAAGATGGTGCTGAACTTAAGCAATACTTTTTGGATAACGGCTGGAAACCGCATGAAGATTTTTGGAATGTACAGAAAGGTCCAGACGGTAAACCTGTGAGGGATGAGAAAGGGAAGTTTATCAAGACTACCCCTAAGATTAATCATGCTGGACAGCTATGCCCAAACCTTCAGAAACTTGATGGTGAAATTCCAAGTAAAGTTGTTAAGTTTCTTTCCTATAGAAATCGACTTGGTGTTGTAAAAGGGTGGTTATCAAATTGGAGAATTGAGTTCGATGGTAGGCTGAGTGCAGAGATTAGTGGCTATGCTCCGACCTCCAGAGTCAAGCATAAGACGGTGGACTAAACTAGCCGTCTATAAACAACTTAAATTGCTGGAAACCCATTAGAGGCGAGATAACTACAACATAACTGGAAACGGTAAGTGTGAATGTTTAAGAATATCTCGCATTTGGCAATCAGCAGCCAAGCTCCGTTTAGGAGAAGGTTCAACGACTATCTCGAAAGAGAGTAGACTGTAAGCTATTGACAGTCGAAACAAGTTGTGGTATATTAATAGTAAGTACTGAAAGTGCTGTGAGTTAATATACCAAAGATATAGTCTGTTCTTGTATGAGAGTACAAGCAGCTTCAACTTGTAGAGGAAGAAATGGAAATTATTTATAGATTGAAAAACCTAAGCAGATTAGATGGTAAGAGGTTCTATGTAGGCAGTAAAAGTGCTTGCAGTTTCTGATAAATTAGGTATTACTTATACATCTGCTAAAAGATATTTCTTCCGCTGCATAAGAAAGCGATTCAAGAGTAGCGATCTTGAGTGAACAATAAGAGTAAATTGCCCAAAGGCAGACCCAAAGGTTTTACTCGGTTCTGAAATGCGGGATTTGTTTTGTGTAGATGAAGGTAACTGGTATGTGGGTACAGATGCTGCTGCCTTGGAGAATCGTACATTGAGTCATTACACTTACAAATATGATGATGGAGCTTTTGCTCGTCGTCAAATCGAGCAAGACCCGCACTCTTTCAATGCCTTTGCATTTTTTCCTCATTTACACAAGAAATTTGATATTGACAACCCTGAAAACAAGGATAACCATGAGTTCAAGAGTTGGAGAAATAAAGCGAAGACAGGTGCATATCTTCTTGCTTTCGGAGGAGGTGCCCCTAAACTTGCAAGTAGTCTAGGACTGTCAAAGGAAGAGGGTAAGAAATCCTTTGACAACTATTGGGAAATGAATAAGGGGCTTGGACTACTTAAGAAAAATGTAGAATCCTACTTTGACACAGTTGGAAAAGGTAAGTACATTCCTGCTATCGACGGCAGAATGGTATCTGTCCGAGGGAAGAATGTCCTCCTTTCCTGCTTAGGGCAAGGATGCGGGGCGATTAGTATGTCTTATGCAGCTTGCTTGATGGATACATGGCTTGGTGAAATGTTTATTGACGACCTTGGTAGACCTTACTACCTGCATAATGGTAGGAAGGTTAAGCGTATTTCTATGGTGCATGACGAATACTCCTGGGAATGTGAAGATGGTTCTGAGGAGTGGGTACGAGAAAAAAGCGTTCTAGCTATTCAGAAGGCTGGCGAGATTCTTAAACTAGCACTGCCACTTGCAGGAGAAGGCAAGAAGGCTTTTAATGGATCTTGGAAAGATGTTCACTAATGTTGTGAATCAGCAACTTGACAACCCTTGTTGCTGATTGCATAATACAACCAATGAAAACGAAGGAGAAGATGATGCAACGTAAGTTAGTAGTCTGTGAGTCACATGAACAAGCTAAACGCGAG
>CAYTEZ010000047.1:0-4381 GCA_964437025.1 uncultured Gammaproteobacteria bacterium | reverse complement strand
AGAATAGATTACATTGGTGTATATTTTTAAAGTGGCTAGGACTACTAAGACAAAAAAAAGAATATATTGAGATTTTATTTTAAATTTTATTAAAAAAAGTCTAAACAATTCAAGTGCGCATCCAATAAATATTGTTCCGGCGCAAATAGTTAATAGAGAAACTAATTGGTTTAGTTTATCGGTATCCATTATTACCTCCTTTGTTTTTTTTGTTAATATACTATTTAATTATATCTAAAATTTCTTTTACTTTTTGGTTCATGGTTTTTTCGCTAGTAGCTTCTAAATTAAGACGCATCTTATTTTCAGTATTTGATCCTCTGATATTAAACCAAAAGTCTTTAAAGCTGACACTAATTCCGTCTAATTTATTAATTGTTCCATCCTTATATTTTTTCTCCAAAGCCTTAAATATTTTTTCTTTGTCTTTCACCTCTCGATTTATTTCGCCTGATAAAAAATATTTTTGGTATGGTTTTATTTGTTCTGATATTGGAAGTTGACTATTGGAAAATTCTTGAAGTAATTTTAATATTACGATATTTGGTATTTCAAAACAACCAATTGGCATATTCAAGAAAAAATGTCCAGAAGATTCACCAGAAAAATATATATCTTCTTTTAACATTTGTTCTTTGATTAAAGAATGACCCACTCTTGTTTTTACGGGCTTACCTCCATTTTCTAAAATTAGGTCTTCGGTTATTTTTCCTGGTCTGACATCAAAACCAATTTTGCTCTTTGGTTTGTCTTGTAAAAATAATTTAGCTAGTAAGCCTCTAATAATTGATTGGCTAATTAATTCTCCTTTATTATCAATAAAAAATATTCTATCACCGTCACCATCAGTAGTAATACCTAAATCAGCTTTATTTTTTAAGACAGCTTTTTTAATATCAATTAAATTTTCGTCTTTTAAAGGGTCAGCTTCATGGGCTGGGAAATTACCATCTAATTTAAAATTGATTTTAATAATGTTTGCTGGAATAAATTTAAACAATTCTTTTAAGTATAAAGATCCGGCGGCATTAGCGGGGTCTAAAACTATTTTAAATTTTTTGATTTTGTTCAATTTTCCATATTTTAAATCATATTTAATATGATCATCTAAAACATTTTTTCTTTTTGTTAGCTTCCCTTTGTTTGAGCTAACCTCTAAATCATTATTTACAACCTTGTCTTTTAAGAAATCAATTCCAGTGTTTCCGCTAACTGGGATAGCTTTTTCTCTAACAATTTTAAAACCGTTCCATTCTTTAGGATTGTGTGAAGCGGAAACCATAATACCACCATCATATTTATATTTAGCTACAGCGAAATAAAAAGTTGGGGTACTAGTTAAACCAATATCACAGACATCAGCACCACCATCTAATAAACCTTTAATTAGAGATTTTTTTAAAACAGGTGATGATAATCTCATGTCAGCTCCGACCAATAATTTTAATTTTTTATTTTTATTTTTAAAATCATTTTTTCTTAAATCAACATAAGCTAAACCAATTTGATAAGCTGTATGCTCATCAAAGTCTTTTTTATAAATACCGCGAATATCGTAGGCTTTAAAAATTGAAGGTGAAACTACCATATATTAGTTATTTTTTTTATTAAGAGTTAATTCGTAAAAAGTCCCCATACCTAAAACAGCAATCAATAAAGAAAATATCCAACCGATGTAAGGGATTCTTACAGCAACGCAGACAATTATTAATCCGATAAGTACTCTGATATAAGCATGAATTTTTTGTTTTTTTAATTTGCGGAAAATATAATCACCCAAAGCCATCGCTATTACTATTTTACTTAAGTACAAAATCAGTCCCCAAATGATTAAGGTAATAATAGCTATTGGTAAACCAATAATACTAATCATTAAAAACAACACAACGATAGGAGTGGCAAATAAGAATAGAGCACCATAGCCACTTAATTTAATATTTTTTTCAATAATAGTTCTTTTTACTTTTTTTAATTGTTCTTTAAATAAAGCGCGAAGAATTATTGATAAAACAAATAATGATAATAAGGAATAAATTAAAGATGAAAAATCAAATTTTGGTTTATTAGAAAAATCTGGTTCTTTCTTTAATATCTCTCCTTTTATATTCTCAGTTTCAATAATAGCTTCTTTTCCGGCGCGATAAGTTAATTTTCCTCCAATTTCAGCTTGTTCCCCTACCTTTAAAGTATTAACATAATTTTTTCTCTTAGCCTTATCCAATAAAACATCAACATCTTTATCAACTGAACCAAGTATTAATAGGTTGGCGCTCATACCATGAGCATTTCCTTTGATTTTTCCCTTTAATTCAGCGTTAGAAACAGCCATTAGCACGTCTTGGCCAATAGTTGAGTTATTGTCTAAAATTAAAGATTCTCCAGCAAAATTAAGGTTTTTATTGACATTTCCAGAAATGCTAGTTAAAGTAGCAAGCGCTCTAACATTTCCATCAATTTGGCCGTTGATTTGAATGTTCTGTGAAATAGTTATTAAATCACCAGTAACATGGCCATTAACTTGGACATTAGGTGAAATGCCAATAACATCACCTAAAACCTCTCCTTCGATGGTAATGCTTTTAGAACCAAAATAAAGGTTACCTTCTACCACCTCATCTTTGGCTACATAGATAAAATCATCAGATTTTACAACATAAGCCTTAGTAATTAAAGGAAAAAAAAGGAACAATGCCAAAAGTGGCAAAAAATACAGTTTTTTCATAATTTTTGTTTTATTTAGTTTTTAAGTTATAATTGTTATACTTATATTATAGCCAAAAAATATGCGAGAAGCAACTTTAGAGATTATAAAAAATATAAAAAGAATAAATACTATTGAAGACCTCAATGCTTTTAAAAGATCTTTATCAAAAAAGCATGGTTTTTCTATTCTTCTAAACTCGGATATTTTGCGTGAATATTTTTCTTTAATTAAAGATAAAAAAATATCAACTAATTGGCTGGCCAAGAACAATGAAAAGTTTTTGTCTTTATTAAAAAAAAGAGCTGTTAGAACTTTATCAGGTATTGCCCCGGTGGCAGTGCTAACTAAACCATATCCTTGTCCCGGCTCTTGTGCTTATTGCCCAAAAAAACCAAACGTGCCTGTTTCTTATTTGCCAAATGAGCCAGCTGTTATGAGAGCTTTACGTTTAAATTTTGATCCATACTTGCAAACTATTTTTAGATTGAAAGCTTTAGAAAACAATGGACACGAACCTAATAAAATAGAGTTAATTGTTATTGGTGGTACTTGGAGCTATTTACCAAATCAATATAAGTATTGGTATATTCTAAATTGTTTTAAAGCGGTAAATGATTATCAAAAAATAAAACATAAAATAATTATCGAAAAAGGACTTAAGTCGGTTTCAGCTAAAAACTTTTCTCAAAATATTTATAATAAAAATTTAAGTTTGGGAGAATTAAAAGAATTATTGATCAAAGAACAAAGAAAAAATGAAAAATCTTTGTATGGAATAATTGGTTTAACTTTAGAAACAAGGCCTGATTATTTAACTGAAAAAGAATTGTTGCAAATGAGAGATTTAGGATGTACTAGAGTAGAAATTGGCGTTCAAGCTATTGATGATAATATTTTAAAACTAAATAAACGTGGTCATAATGTTGCTGCAATAGCTGAGGCTACTAAAAAATTAAAACAATTTGGTTTTAAAGTAACCTATCATTTTATGCCAGCTCTTCCTGGCTCCAATCCTAAAAAAGATGTAGAGATGTTTTATGATTTATATAATAAAGAAGATTTTCAACCAGACCAAATTAAATTTTACCCAACCACAGTGGTAAAAAATAGTTTATTGTATCGTTGGTGGAAACAAGGTAAGTATAAACCGTATACTGACGAGGAGTTAGAAAATGTTATTATTGATTGCAAAAAAATAGTTCCAGTTTATACTAGAATTATCCGTTTAGTTCGAGATATCCCAGGGGAGTCAATTGAAGCTGGTAATAAAATAACTAACTTGCGTCAGGTGATGAAAGACAAGGGGGTTAAATGTAATTGTATTAGATGTCGTGAAGCTAAACAAAGTGTTGTTAAAGAAAGTGATTTAAAATTAAATGTTTTAAAATATAAAGCTTCGGGGGCTTCTGAGTATTTTATTAGTTTTGACACCAAGGACAATAAAACTTTATATGGCTTTTGTAGACTGCGAATAGATTTTTCTAGTCCAGTAGCTTCGGCTATAGTTAGAGAGCTTCATGTTTATGGACAATTGGTTCCAATGGGACAGACGGGAAAGGTCCAACATATTGGTTTGGGTAAGAGATTAATGTTTGAAGCTGAAAAAATATCCCTAGAAAACGGAGCTAAGTCCATAGCTGTAATTTCTGGCGTAGGGGTAAGAGGATATTATAAAAA
>CAYTEZ010000046.1:0-4700 GCA_964437025.1 uncultured Gammaproteobacteria bacterium | reverse complement strand
TATCATATTAGAAAACATTTGTCAATAGGCATAAATACCCTGATTTTATTACACAAATTAAAAGAGCGCCAAAAATATGACGCTCTATACCTAATTTTTTATTTGTTCCAAGATGTCTTGGAGGTCTTGTTTTTTAATCTCAAGCTGAAAAATCTCAGCTTCATCAATAGAAATCTTCCCGACTATTGAGCCGGATAATTCTTCATTTTCTTCCCTGCTTAAAGAAAACAAACTTTTTTTCATCTTTTCAATATCCAATTTCTTTATAGAGATATCTTTCTCCAAGTTTTCAATCTTTTTGTTTACTTCATCAATTAGAAATTTTTTATATTCTTCTAATTCGATCTTCACAAAGAAGCAACGAGATTTAGATAATGTCATTTCATACTCATCAGCAAATTCTCTTTTTTGAGGTAGAATTATTCTGCTGGAGAAATAAAAAATATTAACATAAATAACGGTAAAGAAAGATGCTGTCAGCACAACCGGTAAAAGAATGGAAGGAATATTTTCTTTATTTAGCTCCACCAGCAATGGAATGACAAAAGGAAGGGAAAGCGAAATCATAAACAAAAAATAGAAAATAAATAATTGAGTACTGTTTCTTTTTGACCTTATTTTTGAAATCATCAAGGCTATTTCAGAAAAGAGTTTTTCTTCTCTAAAGCAAAGGTTAATTTTTTCTTTCATGGCTTCTGTTTTTTTTATTTAAAACAACAAGAATTTTCTCTCCCTTTTCTAATAGTAAGGGTTCTTCTGGATATTTGCAGGCAACGCTTAAGACATTGTCTTTTTTTGTTATCTCTGCAATTGCGTATGGCAAATCTTTATTTGATTTTTTGTTAAAATCAAAAAAGATATCGCCTTTTTTAGTTAACAAATTTTCTTCCTCAGGAACCGGAATCAAAGTTGTTATTTTTTCTCCATTTGGAATAAAGTTGTATAATTTTTCAAAATAATAAATTATATCATTTTGAATAAGCATAATTTCTTTTAGACTTCTATTCTTCAAAGAAGAAAAAACTGAGAATGATGTTTCATCTAAAATTTCAAACATTTTTATTTCTCCCAAAGAGAAATCTGGCAATGCCTTAAAATAATGTTCTAATAAACTCTTTTCTTGTTCTGTTTTTTTCATGATTTATATTTTTTGGTGAATATTTTTGATTGTTAAACTGCTGATTTAATTAACTAATATATAATATTATAATAATTATGTCAAGGTAAAGATTTGGATAATTAAATAAAAGAGATTTTTAGAAATCTCCTTTATTTCTTTTTCAAACTATATCTTATCTTTATGATTTTATATACAGCAAAACCTAAGATTAAAAAACCAAGCAATTGCGCTCCAGGACTATCATCATATCCCCCATAAATAAATATAAAGATACCTAATAAGATAAGTAAAACAAAAAATATAATCTTAATTTTATTTTTCATATATTCTATTATAATTTACCTAAATCAAGCTCGTCATCTATCTTTATATTTTTTATAAACTCCGACATGTGACTAATTATGATAATAGCTCCTTGATAATTATTAATAGCCTCAGCTATCACCGGAAGATGACGAAAGTTTATATGATTTGTTGGCTCATCTAAAATTAGAAGTCCTGGTTTCATTAAAACTATTCTGGCAAAAGATAATAATCCCTTTTGGCCTTCGGATAAATCTCCAATCTTGTTCCCCATTAAATCACCAGTAATTAAAAAACCAGCAGCAACCGATCTCATTGTTTGTTCATTTGCTTCTCCTGTAAGACAAGACTCAAGAGATTCAAAAACGGTTTCTTCATAATTAAGGCCCGAAAAATCTTGACTATAATAAGCGACCTTAACTTTTGGTGAAATTTCCAATCCGGCCTGAGTTTTAAACACTAAAGATCTGAGTAAACTACTTTTTCCTATTCCGTTTGGTCCCTTTATTAAAAGTCGACCCCTTCTACCCAAAGTTTTATCAACATCTTTAAATACTGGCTCATGATTTTTTATCACCCGAACCTTAGAAATATTAACAACGGTACCAACAATATCTTCTTGGTTTGGAATTTCAAATTTTCTAATAGTCTTATCTTCTCTTCTAACATCCACTTTGTTTTCTTCTAAATCTTCTGTCTCTTCTTTTAATTTTTGAGCTAGTTTACGCATCTTTCCTCCTTTATTGGCAAAGAAATTTACCTTCTCTTTTCTATCTCTTATTCTCTTTTCCAGTTGAGCATTTTTCATTATCTCTCTTTCTACTCTTTTGGAAACTTCTTCCACCACTGAATAATAATCTCCGACATAAAGCTCGGTCTTCTTGGTAAAGACATCTAGGTAAATAACCCCCTCGGTAAAACAATTCAAAAAATCAGCATCATGAGAAATAACGATAACTGTTTTTTCATACATTATTAAGAAACTAATTAAATGACCAATACCACCTTGATCTAAATTATTTGTTGGCTCATCTAATAACAAAATATCTGGATCTTTAATTAAAGCAAAAGCCAATAGCAATCTAGCTTGTTGCCCACCAGAAAGCTCACCAATCTTTTTATCCAAAGGAACTTCAAAATCAACCGCAGTTAACACTTTGCTAATACGACTTCTAATATTTCCCGGAACTTCTACAAAAGCTTTGGAAAAATATGCTTCTACACTAAGCTCTAAATCTTCTTTATCCATAGCTTGTTTAGCTATTCCAATACTAGCATTGTTGGTAATAGATATTCTGCCACTTTTTGCTTTCAAATCTCCTTTTATCAAATTAAAGATAGTGCTTTTACCAGCGCCATTTTGACCCATTAAAGTTATTTTTGCCCCTTTTCTAATACTAAAACTAGCCTCATCTAAAATGGGCTTTTTCTCTAAATATTCAAATTTAACATCATCAAACCTAAGGATTACTTCTTCTGACATAAGTTAGTTCTAAATTAATTATATAACGATTATAGACTATAGCACATTAAATAAATATTTCAAACCTTATTTTAAAAAATTATAATCATTATAATTATCTTTGACTATTTTTTTCCAAGCACTTGTTTCATTTCTGTCTCCAATATCATTTTTATGATACATCAACAATATTTTAATCTCATTTTTATCTTTATCTAAGGCAATTATATATCTATTACCAGAAGCTTTTCTGGAGAAATTAGTTCCAGCTACACGAAAGTCAGCCTTAAAAATAGAAATATTATTAGAAATACAAATTAAATCTAAGTGGTCCGTTTTAACAAATTCTTCAAAACGTTCCAATTCTAGCAATATACCTTTTATAGTAATATCCCAAAAGTTTTTATATTTTTTAGAAAAATTTTTAATATAATGGCTATTGGCAAATTCTTCAATTTTGACAATATAGTTAATAGACATATTCTGGGTCTTCCTGAATAATAAGTTCGTACGGTATTATTTCGTCAGGTGAACATAACTTATAAGGTAATTGCCCATGTGTAAAGCTAACTATTTCTCTAGTCTTTTTATCTTGCCATTTTTTAGTTATCTTTTTAATTAATTCTAGTTCTTCCTTTTTAATCTTCTCCAGTTTTTGTTTTTGAGAACCCTTATTTTCACTAATTAAAATAACATCATTATTTTTGTTATCCCTACTTATTCTTCCTTCTTCTTCTAATTCATCCAAGGCTCGGAAGTATAAATCAGGTACTGGTCCATATTGAATTCTGCGATATTGCATGCCACTCATACTTTCCATTTTTTTATAGAACCAAGCAAAATCAGCTAAATATACTAATTTAGCTAATTTAGTTTTTGGTATCTTTCCATCACCATTAGAATTAAAGGATCTTAAAAAAGAAAGAATCATTTCTTTGTATTTTTCATAATTAGGAACTATACCAGTTTCCATGTCCTTCAAGCTAATACCAAAAATATTTGATATTTTTTGAGCCTCAGATAAAGATAATTCCTTTTTTCCTTGTTCAACTAAAATATATGAGGGACGAGACATCCCTAATTTATCAGCCACTTCCTGTTGCGACATACCTCTATTTTCTCTAAGCTCTTTTATAAATTGATTAAGTTTTTTAGTCATATAATTATATTAATATTATATCTTAATTGTAATTCATCTTTAAACTAATGTCAAGTATCTTTACATATATATGACAATTATATTGACATAATAAAACTACCCTCCCCTATTACGAAAAGAGACCAGTTGAAACTGATCTATTTTTTTAATCTGTCTTATATAAAATAATTTTAAAATTTAATTTTTTTTCTAATAATCGCAAATATTAACAATGAATCAATAAAAAATAAATAAATTGGGAAAGCTAGTTCAGCAAAACCCCACATCTTTACCGCTCCAAAACTTGTTAAGGAATTTATAAGTCCAGTTACAAAAGGATTCACATTTTCAGTTTCTGGATACTTCCATGATTTTATCAAGGTCGGTATTGATGCAATAAAATCACTAACTATAGCAAAGATTATTGCAATTACTGGTTGTTTAGTAATTCCCCATAATACTAAAGCTAAAAGAGAAAAAAATCCACATAGATAATCAAATTTTTCTAATTTCCAATATGCTTCCTTATTAGTGAAAGATAAAATAAAGATTATCAAAGGGCCAAAACCAGACATAAATACTGGAATAACCGCTAAACCAACGCCGCTGAACAGACCTGCCGCTGTAGCAATTAATGGGGCTATAGACCACATTAGCCAAGACACTCTATTTGGCTT
>CAYTEZ010000045.1:0-4974 GCA_964437025.1 uncultured Gammaproteobacteria bacterium | reverse complement strand
ATTTTTTCCACCAATGCCTTTAGAGTAATCCAGTTTTATATTATAGACAGGGTCGCTAAATATCATTGCGGCTTTATCATTGCCAAACAGTCTTTTAAGATTATCGGGATTAGTAGAATCACCACAAAGCAGGCGATGCTCGCCTAAATGTATTAAGTCACCTGGCTTAGTTATTGGTGTCTTAATTTTTTTTAATTCCGCTTCAACATCAAAATCTTCTTCCTTAACCTCTAACTCTTTATCCCAGAAATGAGATAAATCGACTTGGTCAAAGCCAATATCAATTAATAGGTCTAAGTCAAAAGTCTTTAACTTTTCAAAATCCCAGTCGCCACCAAGAGCATTACTGGCGATTAAATATCGCTTAGCCTCGTCTTCTGTTAATTGGCGATTAGGAATTCTAACATCAATTAATTCTTCACCTCGTCCAAGAATTTGAAGAGCTTTAACCCGTTGATGGCCGGCCAAAATTTTGCCATTTAAATCTATGGCCGGTATTTCTACAAGATTAAACTTTGCCAGGCTCTTTTTAAGATCTGACATTTGCTTGTCGTTGATTTTTCTGGGGTTAACTTCTTGGGGAACAAGATCGTTAACTCTTTTTTGTGTTGTTCGCCATTCTAATTTCTTCATAGAATTTTTAGTTAAGTTTATTAAGTCTTACATAATGAATAGTGAAAAATCGTTTTCGATAACAAAAAACGCCATTTTATTGGCGTTTTTGTGTATTATATTTTCGGTGAATTCACCGAAATGCTATTCGTTGTAGTCTTTGTATGAATCCTTAATCCACGACTCATCATCTATTTCGTCGTCAGGGTTATATGCTGGCAAATGGTTGTTTATGAAATCTGATTCGGGGACCAAAGTTACTTTTATTTGGTATCCTAGCTTCTTTTTGTAAGGATGAAATGGTTCATCCTCTATGTTGAAATATGATTTTAATTTTATGGACAATAATTGTTTTTGTTTCTTAACATTATTTTTTGCAATGCCTTCTTGCCACGAAGCTCCACCATTATTGTCTGATAAACCTTTTAATAATGTCCATTGCAAGTTTGGCTTTAATTGTCTTGAATCCTCGAATCCCATTTCTTTGTAATTTGCTGTATAAATATATTTACCAGCCACTATTTGTATATTATGTCCGTCCAAGAATTTAATAATAATGTCACCCCAAGAAATATTAGGCGGCAGTTTATGAGGGAATCTTTTAATTGTATTAATGGTTATTTCTTGATTTCTAACCTTTTCTAAAGTTTCTTTTGTGGCTTCTTTTATTATTTCTTCCACCTCTTTTCTAGTAAACATATTCTTTTCAGTCTGAATATTTGTTGAAACCATTCTTTCAGATCTTGGATAAATTATTGGTGGGGTACAAACAAGATATGAATCCCAGCTTTTTATTGATTTAATCAATTCTTGCTGAGCCTTCATGCTTTCAAATGCTGGCTCGAAACTCTTAGCCGCACTTTGCACCATTTCCTGTATTTTCGACTGATTTTTTATAAAGCTTTGTAGAGCTGAGCTGTTAGCAAAAGACTCCATTGTTTTTTGGGCAACACTAACCGCCTGATTTAATGACTCAAGATAGCTTTTACTTATGAAATTATTTGGATCAATTAGACTTCTTTTTTCCATATCATTATTTCTAATATTGTGCTAATATTATATTATATTTTGTGATTTTTTACGAATTTATCCATTTTTTGTTAAATATTAGAAAAAGATAATTGATTTTAAAATTATTATCAAAAAATAATAGATTTTTTAAAAGAATATGCCTATTGAAAGAAATATTAAAAATAAAGACGGAAATAGCCTAGTTTTTATAAAAGAAGTAGCTAAATACTTCATGGATTTTTTAGAGACAGATTTTCATAAAAGAAAAAATCCAAAGAGAAGTGTCCAGTTTAGAAGTAGCAATAATTTGCTAGTTGGCCTTAATCTGAATAAATACCCTTCTTTTTATAATCTAGTTTGGAAAACAATTAATCACGCATTTGATAAAAATGCTATTAACACAATACAAAAAGGGGTTTATAAAACTAGTATACCTAAAAATTTATTAGACCTAGTAAAATTACAGATTGAAAAAATAACCAATAAGCAAATTATAAAGGTTATTAATCTCATTGCCGACGAAATTGAAAAGTCTGCCGTTTTACATAAAAAAGAATATGATCAGGCTCTAAATACTTCTCTCGAGTCAGCGGCAAGAATTTTGAAAGAGGAATTAGCCCTACCTTTTATTGGTAGTATTGAAAAATCATTAGAGAACTTAAGCCTTGGAGATGAAAATAATATTTATTTGATGGAAGAAGAATTAACCGCTGTTCTGTCTTCTTTGTTAGAAAATAAAATTTCTGAGATATTAAAGCTTATTTTATCAAAAGAAAAAATTGATATATCAAAACAACTTAAAGAAGTTTTTGATTTATCGGACATCAAAATAACTATTAATTCTTTTTTCGAAGGATTTCAGGTTGGAGATTTATTCGCAGAGATATATGAGATGGAAAGAAATAGGACTATTTTGGATAAGCAAGAATTTTACCTTTATTTTTGTGATATTACATTTAATAATGCTAAGTTTCCTATTTTTTATATTCCTTTTGGAATAAAAAAACAAGATGATGTTTTAGAAATAGAATTTGATTCACAGGTGTATATTAATAAAAAAGCTATTGAATATATAACGCAAGAATACAATAAAGAAAAAGGTAAAAAGGGGCAATTAAAAACCACTGCCGAAAGAATAATCTATCTAGCTCAACATCAAAATGATTTTCCGAATGTTATTAGCGAAATACTAAACGAAATAACAAACTTTTTTGAACTCGATAGAAGTATTGCTATTAGTAGCTCTGAGCAGCAAATTGCAAAGAGTTTTCTTGTTAGAGCGTCTAATAATTGTTATTTAGCTTTGTTTGATAAATCTGATGAGGCTTTAGTTAATGATTATGAAGAAATTTTAAAACTTCTTAATGCTGGTGATAATGTGTTAGCTGGTGCATTTAACAAACTTATTGATGATTTTATTCATAATAACCCCAAGCCATTCAATTCTGTTGTCGAAGAAGAGTGGGATGACACAGAAACTAGCGATCGTTTAGTTTTTAATAGCCCGATCCCTTTAAATGGTGAACAACTTCAAATTTTATCCGCCATTAGAAAAGATGATTGTAAATATATAATTGTTGAAGGACCTCCAGGGACAGGGAAAAGTCATACAATAACTGCAATTGCATTTGATTCAATTTTAAAGAATCAATCAGTTTTGGTTTTATCAGATAAAAAAGAAGCCCTTGATGTTGTAGAAGATAAGATTACTGAAACAATGAATAAAGTTCGTCTTGATAAAAACTTTCAAAATCCAATCCTACGCCTTGGTAAAACTGGAAGTACTTATAGTCAAATATTAGCGACAACTGCGATAGAAAATATTAAAGCCCATCATCGAGCGGTTAAAAAAGACTATGACGAACTTGAAATTAATATAGAAAAATCAGGCAATACTCTAAAGGAAGATTTAGAGGCTGAGATATTAGCCTACAAAGAAATAGATTTAAACGAAATACACGAGTTATTTGATTTAGAATCCTATTATTCTAATAATGGTTTTCCTGTTGATATTGATGAGGTTTTAGATAAACCCGAATCAGCTATTGAGCTTGAAGAGTTCAGAAAGATATTTTTTTCGTTGAATGATAAATTAATTATCAATCAAGATGAAAAAGAAAAAGAAGCACAACTTTTTGAATTACTAAATTTTTCTATTGATGAATTTAAAGATATAACGAACTTCCAAAAATATTTGTGGTTATTAAACTTCTTAGCTCCTTCCATTACAAAAATAAAAGAAACTTATGTAAATGAAATTTCTTTGCTCACGATATTTGAACGTTTCGATGAAAACTCTTTAGTAAAATTGGAGCAGTTTATTGCTACTTATGAAAATGAAAAGAATTGGCTTTTTGGTTATTTATTTAAAAAAGAGAGAATTGAAAATATAGATAAAGAATTTAAAAAATCATTTTATTTATCTTCCCAAATTGAGCCGCATAGTATATTGGATGATTTAAAAAAGATTGTAAACATTTACGAATTTGCCGGAGAGCAGAAAAAACAGCTTGATGAAAAATTTAAAATTAATTTTGACTATTTAAGATTTGTTCATCATATAATTACCGATGAATCACTTTTGTTAGTTTTAAGTAATTTAATACAAGTTGGAGATGACTTGAAGTTTTTGAATGCCAATTTACAGAAGTATTCTAGTACAATAAAGAAATTAAAGATTGATTTATCTTCATTTAAAACTCTTTGCTCAAATGAGTTAATAGCGATTTCCGATCTTGATTTTGATAGGTTAATTAGATTTATAAATTTGAAGCAAAAAATAGAAAAAGATTTTAATAGCATTCCCGCATTAAATTACGCCAACCAAAAGAAAAATATTGAATCTCTTGTTACAACTCAAATGACATTCCTTTTGGATGGTCGATTGATTGATTTTTATGAAAATAATAAGGCCACAGCAAAAGCCTTGCGTGATATTATTAGAACAAAGCAGAGATTTCCTAAAGATGAATTTTTAAAACTTAAAGAGGCCTTTCCGTGTATTTTGGCAGGTATAAGAGATTATGCTGAATATATTCCGCTTGAACCAGAAATCTTTGATCTTGTTATCATAGATGAGGCTTCTCAAGTTAGTATTGCCCAAGCTTTTCCTGCTTTGTTACGTGCCAAAAAGATTCTTATTTTAGGTGATAAAAAGCAGTTTAGCAATGTTAAGACTGCTCAAGCTAGAACTGATACAAATAGAGAATACCTAAATAATTTGAAAGATTGTTTTACAAAATGTGTTTCTGACGAGGGGACAAAATTAGTAAAACTTGGAAAATTCAATATTAAGACATCAATTCTTGAATTTTTTGAATTTATAACAAATTATAATGCTCAATTATTGAA
>CAYTEZ010000044.1:0-4994 GCA_964437025.1 uncultured Gammaproteobacteria bacterium | reverse complement strand
TCAGAAATTATTTTTAAACTAGAAATATCAGGATCTTTTTGCCAAAAATGACGCCAAGAACCAATTAAATTACCGTCAATATACAAATTAAAACGAAAAGGATAAGGATCGTAAGTTAAAACCACTGGGTGCCAATTATCATTTGGAGAAAAATAAGAATTATATTTATCCCCTGTCTCATATTTCCAACCATCAAAAAAATGATAAATATTATTATTTTTAAACTCCAGACCAAAAGTATTATTGCCAACAGAATCTAACAAACTAACAGAAAAATTAAAATCATTTGTCATAGTATTATTTTTCCACAAAAATGACATACTTTTCTGCTTTGCACCAAATACTGCTGGGAAAATTGAAGAGTTTTCTCCTAAAAATCTTGAGCAAGAATATTCTTCTGTATCCAAGCCCCAGCTTATATAAGGCTTACCAAAATCTGGAGCTAATAAATCACAATTTTTTTGAGCTAACGGCAGAGAAAGAGCGTGATAATCCATAATTTCACGATTACTTAAAGCTCTAGAAAAAATTGCTATTTCATCAACTAAATTATAATTATTATCCCCTTTTATTCCAAAAGTATCAACATCTATTAAGCGACCAACACCCATATCTAGGCGATAAACTTCTGTCCCGTCACGATAAAGAGCAATAAAATTTTCGGCTTTATTAACTGTCCAGGCGAACAAACTCCAATTCTCATCATTTGGCCAAACCAAAGAATAATCTCTAGCTGGCGCATTTGGCACATTAAAAAAATCTGTGCTATCAGCATATAATTTTATCCTTACCGATTCTTCTGTTTGAGAATTCTTTAACATAATTTCTGGCCGAGAATTATTATACAAATTTTTGTAATAAAACATTATGGTAAAATTATCCTCATTGAAATCTGAACCCAGAGGTGAAGTAAAATAATCTTGACTGTAGTATTGACTTAGACCACAACCAAATCTTCCCGTCTCCCAGGTCGAATTATGTTTAGCAGATACCCCTGAAACAGAATTATATACATCCTCGCCCTCACATTCATCTAGATGCCACAAATAAGCAATATCACTTATATAAAGATACGGCTCTTTAAAATAACATTCTGCTGGTAAACCAAAACCAGAAAAATCTTGTTTGAATGATGTAGCAAAGACGTTTTGACAAAATGCTTGAGTTTCTGCAAAATCATCATCATTATTTGCGTCATAATTTTTATCAACTAAAACAAAATCAAAACTATTATTAAAACTATTAAATGGATGACCTAAACTATAATCAGGGCCACCAGGCAACATAGTAACAGCAGTAGAACTACTATTAGCTTTTCTGGTTAAAATATAATTATCTAGTATAATTTCAGCTGGAGAAATAAAATAATAAGTAGCCCCTCCGTAACCAACTTTATCTACAATATCTTCGTCGCTATCAGAAGAAATAGTATCAGAACTAAGATAGACTGTATAAGCATCACCGGTTAAAGTAAATTCACTTCGACTAGACACAGCCTGAGCTAAAGCTTTTATTCCATCGCTAGCATCATTTCTAGTTATCAAATATGTACCATGAGCAGCAATAGAAAAACCACCGGGGTAAGTTCCATCATCTTCATTTCCAATGCGCATCATAAGAGCTGGGTTAGACGCTTTCGCTTTATACAATCTAAAACCATTTTCTTTTAAGTTAATTGCCTCATCGTTAGGATTATATATTTCAACATAATCATCATTTGAAGTAGTATAAATTTCACTAACAACCAAAGGTAATAAATTATCTATGGTGCTAGTGGGGGTTGTAGTAGGAGTCACAACAGGAATCGTAGTAGTAGGTGTGGTAGTAGGAGTTACAACAGGAATATTATTATTACTACTTCCTCCCCCGCCACCAGAATTAGAAGAACTAGAACTAGTGTTTCCAGGGGTGTTAGAAGTACTGGTAGTAGTTGTGCTAGTTGGTACTATGAGCGATAACAAAGAAAAATCTAAACTATTATTCCCAGTATCTTTTCCATCTTTTCTTAATAATAAATTATTATCCAGAATTTCGGGAGCCGCTTTCTTTTCAAAATATGTTGCCTCTCCATAACCGACTTTATCTAAAATATCAACATCACTATCAGAAGAAACAACCCCAGAAGAAAGATAAACTGTGTAACCATTTCCCATAAGAGTAAACTCATTTCTTTTGGCTATCGCTTGAGCTTTCTGTTTAATCTCTAAGGAAGAAGAAGCTCGAGCAATTAAATATTTGCTCAAAGGCTCTATCATTATTCCCCCCGGATATAAACCGTCATCTTCATTTCCAATACGCATTATAAGAGATGGGGTAGCTGAGGTTTTAGTCTTATACAAACGAATACCGGCCTCCATTAAGTTTATCGCTTGGTTACTAGAATTATAGATCTCAATATAATCATCACTGGCCGTAGTATATATTTTATCTATTATTAAACCTAAAGGGGTACTAGCTTTCTCCTCATCCTTAATTTTTACTGCACTAAGTAATTCCATCTCTTTCTCCTCTTTATTTGATTCATTCAAGGTTAAGGTCGAACTAGATTCCTCCGATGAATCAATAAATATTTCTGGCAAAATATTTTGAGCGGAATTATCAACAATTTTATCTATAGTATCTTTTATTTTTGTGACCTCATTTATTACCACTTCCCTTTCTTCATCGGAAATACTATTATCATCTTTAAACTCTTGAACAGTTGAAGCAATCACATTTTTAACTAAATTTTTATCAGCAATATCTGTTTTATCTCCTTTTAAGAAAGCAACAATATTTTTTCCTAAATTAGTAATAGCCGATTTCGGATTATTAATAAGGCTCCACTTAAAAATCATAGCTAGCTCTGGAATTTTTCCCCTCACCTCATCTCCTGAAAAATCACTTTCTAGCTGAATATCAACTGCAACATCTTTTAAAGAATCTTGATAATATTGTGTTAGAGGAAAGAAAAAATAACGCTCACCATTATTTTCTACTCCAGAATTAAAACCAAAAAATTCTGGTAATGGGACTAGCGTATCAGTATTAGCTTCAACCTTAGAAAACTCAAGCTCTTTTGATAGACAATCCCCTGTTTTCTGATTCACCACTGAATAATCATCAAAACCATCAAGTGTAATATCAACAGCATATTTCTTAGGATTATACTCTAATTGTTTTAGATCTAAAGGGTTAGAAATATTAGCACTTTCATATGCTTTTTCAACCACGCCTACGCAAGTCCACTCTCCACTCCGTGGACCTTTTTGTTTTTTAAAATCAAAATCATAACCCAAATTAGCAGAAGCTAAAGCTTTGGCAATTTCTACTGCTTTAATTTGTTGAGCTGGACTAATATTTTTTGGTATTTTAGCTCCGATTAACTTTTCGCCATAGCGAGAATTTAAAAAATATTTGGCTGGAACTTTGATAATTCCGTTAGGCATAGCCTCAACAATATAATCAACTCCATTTTCTTGCCCAATATACATAGCTACGTGACCAGTGTAAACATTGGATAGAATTTTGTTTTTGACGGTCATTAAGGTTTCGGTATTATAACCATAAAGCATTCCATCGCCCGAAGTTCGATAAAGTAAGGTGCCAATTGGCATAGCTTTAGCCTGAGCACAAAAAATAAAAGATAAAATGAAGGCGCCTAGAATAAGCGCCATTTTTTTTCTAAAAATCATAAGCCATAAATTAATTATAATTTTCTTTCCTAGTTAAAAGAAATATGTTAGTCATAAATCACTTTTGTTCAACTTCAAAAAACAAAAAAGATTTAATCCTATTTTTGTTGGTAATAAGCATCCCATTCTTTTTGGCTTATATCTGGAAAAACATATTTACCAAGCAATTCTGGCTCAGTAGGAAATTTATTTTGTAAAACATCAAATACAAAATATTTACTAAACACATCTAAATTTTCGTCAGAAATTAAACTCATAAAAGTTATAACCATATCATCAGAAAAATCATCTCCCAAGAAATCAGACCAAACAAAAATAGCTAAACGACGAATAGTAAAAGAAGAATTTTGGTCTAAAATAATATTTTTTAATTTATCTCCCACTATCTTTTTATCTAAATCAAAACGAGCCTCATCTGATCCCAGAGCTCTCAAAGCTTCCACTTTT
Organism: uncultured Gammaproteobacteria bacterium; assembly: GCA_964437025.1. Classification (GTDB taxonomy): domain Bacteria; phylum Patescibacteriota; class Patescibacteriia; order Patescibacteriales; family UBA12465. Next base: position 873 of record CAYTEZ010000044.1, on the reverse strand, counting down.
AAATCATCACCGTTTTCTTCGTCTAAAAGAAGCAAATAAAAATCAGCGAGTGAATTATTTTTGGAACTTAGCATTTTTAAAGCCATTAATCTATCATTCATATTTTTTTCTTTATCTAAAATTATAACCTGTAATTTTTTTAAATAATTTAAATCAAGCTCAGCCAAGGCTATATGATTAGCTATAACATTTTGCACCCTCAAATTCCCGTCTTCTTTTTCTAAATAGTTTTTTAAGTCACTAAATAAAGACCAAGTGCTCAAATCTTCATTATTTAAAACGATATTTAAAAGCTCTAAACGCCAATTAATATTTTCCTCTTCGTTAAAAATAATTTTAGCCACCTTATTCCTTAATTTTTCTTTATTCAAAGATTTTTTAATTTCCTCTTGGTATGCTTGTCTTTTTAGATAACAATCCACATGACAGTAGGGCTCGCTATAGACTGAAATAGCTAAACGATTTAGGGCAACACTAAAACGAAAATTACTGGGCCAAATTTTCCACCAAGATCCATATAAACTCATAGCCATAAAAAATAAAAACAACACTAAGAAAGAAAGACCACTGATAATAAACATCTTTTTGTTAACTAAAAATCTCTTTAATTTTTCCTTCATATTTTTTTCCTTTTAATAATAAAAGTTTTCGTGGGCGCAATCATATTTTTTTTATCAATTGACCCTGGTCGGAAATCTTTTAATAAAAAATAATTGCGCCCCTCATACCATCTCAGATTTAGTGGCATACGGCTTCCTAGGCACCAAATCATTATGACTTTAAGATTGTATTTCGAAAACAAGTGAAGACTTTTTGAGTATAACAAAAGAGCCTTAACGGCTCTTTAAAATAATTTTAAATTTTAAATAAAAT
>CAYTEZ010000043.1:1858-5119 GCA_964437025.1 uncultured Gammaproteobacteria bacterium | reverse complement strand
AAATTATGATAAAGTTGTCTGTAATAAATTGATTTTTAGCTAAAACAATGAAAAAAATAACATTATACAATACTTTAGGTCGTAAAAAAGAGGAGTTTTCTCCAATTAATCCGGGAAAGCTATCTTTTTATTACTGTGGACCAACTGTCTATTGGACTCAACATATTGGTAATCTTCGTGGCTCATATTGTGCCGATGTTATTCATCGTACCTTCAAGTATTTAAACTATGATGTTTCTATGGTGAGAAATTATACTGATGTTGGTCATCTTGTTTCTGACGAAGATGAAGGTGATGACAAAATAGAAAAAACTGCTAAATTAGAAAATATTTCAGCTGAAGAAGTGGCTAACAAGTTTATCAAAATATACGAAAATGATACGGCTGAGTTAAATATTTTAGAACCAAAGTTTAAACCTAAAGCAACAGAAAATATTAATGAGATGATTGAAATGGTGCAATTACTTATGGCTAAAGGTTATGCTTATGCTACTGATCTAGCAATATATTTTGAAGTTGAAAAGTTTAAAGATTATAATAAACTATCTGGTCGCAAGGCGGAGAAGAATAAAATAGGGGCAGGTAGAGGACTGGTTTCTGATTCTAAAAAGAAAAACCCTCAAGATTTTGCTCTTTGGTTTTTTAAAGCTGGCGAACATAAAAACGCTTTGCAATCTTGGCCATCACCTTTTGTCTCACCGCTAGTTGAAAATGGTTATGGTTTTCCGGGTTGGCATTTAGAATGCTCCGCGATGATTAAAAAACTTTTAGGTGATACTATTGATATTCATATGGGTGGAGTAGAGCATATTAGTATTCATCACAGTAATGAAATAGCACAAAGTGAAGCAGCTAGTGGTGTTAAATTTGTTAATTATTGGTTGCACAATGAACATTTACTTATAAACGAAGGGAAGATGTCTAAATCACAAGGTACAGCTTTTAGTCTAGAGGATATTAAATCTAAAGGATTTAGCCCAATGGCGCTTAGATATTTCTTTTTGCAAGCGCATTATCGTTCTCAACAAAACTTTACCTTTGAAGCCTTAAAGGCAGCCCAAAAAGGTTTAACTGGAATTTTAAATAAATTAGAAAAACTAGGTAATACTATAGGTGAAGTTGATGAAAAGTTTAAAGAAACTTTCCTAGAATATTTATTAGATGATTTTAATACTCCTAAGAGTTTGTCTTTGATCAGTGAAATACTAAAATCAGATTTAGCTGAAGCTGATAAACTGGCTACTATTTTAGATTTTGATAAGGTTTGGGGTTTGAATTTGTCTAGTGTTTTGCAGGATGAAACTTCTGAGATACCAGAAAGCATAAAAGATATTATTGTTCGTCGTATTGAGGCTAAAAAGAATAAAGATTTTTCTTTATCTGATGGGCTAAGAAAAGAAATTGAAGATCAAGGATATGAAGTCCAAGATTTAGCCGATAATCAAATGAATGTGAAAAAGATCTAATGAAAAATTTTTGGCAACAACTGAAGAAAGATAAGAAGGGACAAATGATTTTGGCCTTAGCTCCTCTAGCCGGATTCACAGATTCGGCTTTTCGTTTACTCTGCAAAGAGTATGGCGCTGATGTGGTGTATAGTGAAATGGCTTCGGTTTCAGCTTTGTCGTATAAGTCAGAGAAGACCATGGAGCTACTTAAATTTGATAAAAAGGAAAGACCCTATGTGGTGCAACTCTTTGGTTCTAAACCAGAACACTTTGCTGAAGCTGTTAGAGTATTAGAAAAAGAATTAAAACCAGATGGTTTTGATATTAATTTTGGTTGCCCGGTAAAGAAAGTTTTAAAACAGGGAGCTGGTTCTAAATTAATGAGTGATTTAAAATTAAGTCGAGAAATTATTGAGACAGTTTTAAATAATACTAAATTACCTTTATCAATTAAAGTTAGAACCGAAGCTTTTTCCGTTAACCTAATTGATTTTTTAAAAAACATCTCTGATTTAAAAGTTTCAGCCTTAATGATTCATGGGCGAAGTTTAAAACAATTATTTTCTGGGCCGATAAATTTAGAGATAATTAAAGAGAGTCGTAAATACTTTTCTGGAGTTATTCTAGCCAATGGGGGAATAAACAACTTGGACGAAGCTAAAGAGGTTTGTTTAGCTACCGGGGTTGATGGCGTAGCTTTAGCTCGAGGAGCTTTGGGCCAACCTTGGATTTTTTCTCCTAAGATGCAAAATATTAGCGGAGAAAAGAAAGAAAAGTTAGCTCTAAAGACAGCTTTAAAGCATTTAAGGTTAGTACTTAAAAATAGAGGAGAAATAAGCTATAATGAATTTAAGGGACAACTCGCTTGGTATTTAAAAGATTTCTCTGGCGCTTCTGCTTTGCGGACTAAAGTAATGTCAGCTAAATCATATCAAGAAATTAAAAAAATATTACAAGAAAAATAATTATATGATAATTTTAAATATTGATACTTCCAACAATGACTTTATCGCTCTTTCTTTAGAAAAGGCAGGGAAGATTATAAAAAGAAAAAAAGTATTAGCTCGTCGTCGTCAAGCAGAAAAACTATTACCAGCTATAGCTACACTTCTTTCAGCTTCAAAAATAAGTTTATCCAAGATTTCTAAAATAAAAGTTGAACATCGTGGTTCTAGTTTTACCTCTTTACGAATTGGTGTTTTAACAGCTAATGCCTTAGCTTATGCACTAGGAATAGAAGTTGAAACTATGGTGCTTGATAAAAAGAATTTAAAAAAATTAAAAGGTTTTAATTTGGTTTTGCCAAAGTACGATAGAGATCCAGAAATTAAAATCGCAGTCAGTAAATTATAATTTATTAAAATATTATGAAGTATAAAAAGATATGTTTAGGTGTAATAATTTTTTCTCTATTCTTTTTATTCTCTCCTCTTGTAACTAAAGCGGAAACTTTAGCCGTTAAATTATCTGGAAAAATATTACTTCAAGTAGAGGCTAAGGGGGAAGCCTATTATGTAAATCCGGCAGATTATAAAAGATATTATCTTGGTCGACCACAAGATGCTTTTAATTTAATGCGTTCCTTGGGATTAGGAGTATCTAATACTGATATTAATAGTTTTTTGAAGAATGGAGCCCGATCTAATCTTTCTGGCAGAATTCTTTTGCAAGTACAAGACAAAGGCCAAGCCTATTATGTAAATCCAGCCAATTTAAAATTATATTATCTAGGACGACCAACCGATGCTTTTTCTGTAATGCGTTCTTTGGGGCTGGGAATAAGTAATATTAATTTAAATCAAATTCCTTTAGC
>CAYTEZ010000043.1:0-1758 GCA_964437025.1 uncultured Gammaproteobacteria bacterium | reverse complement strand
TTGTATAAAAATTCTGGTATCTGCTCTGATAAAACTTTCTTAGCGGTTTTAATGCTACGTCAACTAGGGTATGGGGCAGCTGTCTTTGACTATCCGGATATCAAGCATTCAGCTGTGGCTGTTTCTTGTTCCGGGCAATCGTCATATAACTCGGGTTATTGTTTTGTAGAAACTACCAACTTCTTTCCGATAGGTGTTTTTCCGGGAAGTTTGAGCGGAGGACAGGCCAGTGGCTCAGGCGAGATTGATTGGTCAAAGGCCTTTGAGGGCTCAAATTTGGGCAAATTAGAGGTATATCAGAAGACTAGTGGTCAATTGGCTTATTCTATGGATAAGAACGTTAATACTGTAAATACAATTATCAAACTAAAAAGTTCTTTAGTCCTGAAAAATGCTGAAATTTCCGTTATTTCAGAGCAATTAAAGGTTTTGCGAGCCGAATTAGATCAATTAATCTCAATGATGAATTATTATAAGGAAAAAGGCGATATCAGCAATTATAATGCTACTGTAGCTAACTATAATACTAAAGTTGAGAATTATAATTCAGTTTTGTCAAATTATCGCTTAAAAGCTGAGGTTTATAACAACGATGTTAATCTTTTTAACCAAACTGTTAGTAGTTTTTTGCAAAATTAATTTTAATTTTATCCTTTTTGTGATAATATATAAATATGAAATTTAATCGTAGTAAAAAAATAGTTTTTGCTAATAATAAAGGTGGAGTAGGAAAGACCACCCTGGCTTTTAATTGTGCTGTTTCTTTTGCTAAAAAGGGGTACAAGACAGTTTTGGTTGACTTGGATTCTCAATGTAATTTATCGCGCTTAGCTTTGGGAGATAATAATTTTAATTCCAATCTTTTTTCGGCAACCGAAAAAGATGCACATGATGTTTTGAAGGGAGTAATTGAAGGTGGCAGTGATATAGATTTGTCAGTCCCATTTATTAAATTAAATGAGGGCGACGGAAACTTGTTTTTATTAAAAGGTAGTATTAATTTGTCCTTATATGAAAATATTTTAGTTACTGCTTACGGACAGGCTGCTTCTGGACAACAGTTAGGTTATTTTCAAACCAGTGCCCTTGATCGTTTTTTAAGAGAGAAAGGTCTTAGTGAAGAGATTGATGTTTTTGTAATTGATACTTCTCCTAGTTTGTCATTATTAAATAGAATAATTCTTCTAGGTAGTGATTATTTTGTTGTTCCAATGACTCCTGATGCTTTTAGTGTTCAGGGAATAGAAAATTTGGGAAATGTCTTTGAAGGTTGGAAAAATAATTGGAAAATTACAGGTAAGGCTTTGTCGGGTAATATTGAAAGTAAATATGTATTGTCAGGTGATGGTTTGTTTATTGGCTATATTATTAATTCATATAATGTCTATAATCAAAAGCCAATTAATGATCATGAAAAATGGATGGAACAAATTCCTGAAAAGGTGAAAAAATATTTGTCAGAAAAACATTGCCGTAATGGTTTGGTAGAAAAAAGTTGGAAAAGTTCCTTGGCTGAGATTAAGGATTATGGTAGAATTCCGGCAAAATGCCAAGAAGATGGTGTAGCTATTTTTAATTTAAACCCTGAATTATTAGCTGATTGCCATCAGGGGACTAAAGAAAATATTGATATAGCCAAAGTCCAATTTAATGATTTATCTGACAGAATTTTACAAATATTGGAAGATTATTAAAAAAATGTTACTATATTAATATAATAAAAATAAGTCATTATAGTTAAATGAATTTTTTTGCGTT
>CAYTEZ010000042.1:4928-5209 GCA_964437025.1 uncultured Gammaproteobacteria bacterium | reverse complement strand
AACAACAACTAATACTTCTAACGCTACTATCACAACTTCATCAGTTGCTTCTACTTTGAAAGTTAACGGTTCATTCAAGACTGTTACTTCTGTAGCTTATACAAACAACACATTAACAGTTACTTTGGCTAACGATGAAATAATTTCAGCTGGTTCTTCAAAGACCTTTGAAATTATGGCTGGCCTAACTGTTTCTGGAACAGGTTCAGAATCAGTAACAACTAAGATAGTAGAAGATACTTCTTATGTAACTGATGGAACAACAGGTAGCTTTGTATGGT
>CAYTEZ010000042.1:0-4918 GCA_964437025.1 uncultured Gammaproteobacteria bacterium | reverse complement strand
CTGATACTTTGGGCGTTGCTAATGATAAAACATTTGGTGTTTCATTAAGTGATGTTGCTGGAACAAACCAATTAGCATGGAAGGAATACATTGTAGGTTCTACATGGTCTTCTGCTTATGGCAGCACACACATTGGTGAATTACCACTTGATTTTGGTGCAATGAAATACTAGTTAATTACTTAACTATATATTTCTTAGAACGCTAACCCGTTCTAACAAAAGAACGACCTTCGGGTCGTTCTTTTTGTTGTTTGACATTATATTTTCCCTGTGTTAAATTAAGATTTGCTAAATAATCGTATATTAACATTAAAAAAGGAAAAAAATGAAAGAAAGAGAGATTTCTTTAATCCTCCAAAAATTCAGTGAATTTTTTAGAGAGATAGAATTAAGTTTTGAACAGAGAAGTGAGATTTTAAATAAGGGGGTGAATTATGATTCTCTTGTTATCGTGCCAAAAATTAGCCCAGAGAGACTAATGTTTGCCATAGAGACAGAAACTATGGTTAAGATAGAAACGTTTCTTGAGCCAAATGAATTTGGGTTGTTAGACTTGAATCGTCGTCAAAAAGAAGGGGTTTATGTTCTATACCTAAAAGAAGGCCAGGGGAATAAAGAAGAGTCTTTGACTTTATTTGAAGGTCTAGTCGGTTTCTTAATTGGTTCTTTAACCAATGCTTATTGTCCGGGATGTTTTTTCTTAGATGGATCAATGAAGTCATATCCTCATTTCTTTTATGATAAAGAAAATTCTAAACTTATCATCGGAAAAAACTTTGATGATAAAGAAATTTTCTTAGAAAGATATATTATCGAGAAATAAGATTCTTTTTCGGATTCTTATTTTTTGGTGCGAGAGGTAGATTAGATTTATTTAGTCTGCCTCTTACGATAAACGGGTATCGATAGCCCGCCTCCTAGTTTATTAATGGTTTGGGGAGTTCTTGCTTAATGTGAGACTCCCTTTTTTATTTGTTTAATTTAAATTTAAGTAACTTATGTTAATATTTTGCTAGTTTATAATTAATACAAATATTATGGAGAATAAAGGGGAAATCATTATTTATAGTACTGAGGACAATGAAATAAAGATTGAGGTTAATTTATGCGACGAGACTGTTTGGCTTAGTCAGAGTCAGATGGCTAGATTATTTAATAAAAATATTAGAACCATAAACGAGCATATTCAAAATATTTTTAAAGAGGGTGAATTAAATAGATTTTCAACTATCCGGAATTTCCGGATAGTTGAAAAAGAGGGAAATCGTGATATTTATCGTAATATAAATTTTTATAATCTTGATGTCATAATTTCTGTTGGTTATAGAGTAAAATCAATACGAGGAACTCAATTTCGTATCTGGGCCACTCAGAGATTAAGGGAATATATTATTAAAGGCTTTTCAATGGACGACGATCGCTTATCCGGTGAAAAGGTTTTTGGTAATTATTTTGAAGAATTAGAATTTAGAATTAGAAAAATAAGGCTGTCAGAGGCTAATTTTTATCAAAAAGTTAGGGATATTTTTGCCAGTAGTATTGATTATAATCCCAAGTCAGATTATGCCAAAAAATTTTTTTCTATAGTTCAAAATAAATTTCATTTTGCGATTACTGGTTTAACAGCTAATGAAATTATTAATAATAGAATTAGTGGAAATAAAGAAAATCTGGGTTTAACAAATTGGAAAGGCAAAATAATTAATACCCGAGATGCTAAGATTGCTAAAAATTATTTGAAAGAGTTAGAGTTGAAAAAGTTGTCTTTATTGGTTGAACAATTTTTATCTTTTGCTGAGTTAAAAAGCCTTGAAAAGGAGTTTATGTATATGAGAGATTGGATTAAAAAATTAGATGAGTTTATTATTTTGAATGATAAGGAAGTGTTGAAGAATTCTGGTTCAGTTTCTTGTTCGGAGGTAGAGGAGGTGGTTAGAAAGGAGTTGGGTTATTATAATAAAAAGTTTTTATAATGATAACCGCTGGCTATAAGCTAACGGTTATCATTTAATTTAAATTTAAGTAACTTATGTTAATATTTTGTTGGTTTATAATTAATACAAACAGTATGGCAGAGAATAATTTATGTTTTATTGATGGACAAAACGTATATATGGGCACTAAATTAGAAGAAAATTCATGGGCTATTAATTTGTTAAGATTTAGAAAGTATCTTTTAAATAAATATAAAGTTAAAACAGCTTATTATTATTTAGGATACACCAAAAATGATAAACAAAAAGTTTATAAAGAAATAAAATTAGCAGGATTTATTTTAGTTTTTAAAAATCATAATTTCTTTATGGAAGGTTGCAAAAAAGGGAATGTTGATTCTGATATTATATTTGATGTTATGAAAAGAATGTACAAAAAAGAATGTTTTGATAAAATTATTTTAGTTTCTGGTGACGGTGATTTTAAAGCTTTAGTTGATTTTTTAATTGAGGAGAATAAATTTTTTAAAATACTTTTCCCTAATCGGAAATATGCATCTTCTCTATACAAAAAATTAGCTACTAAATATTTTGATTATTTAATTAACATTAGGCATATTATTGAAAAATAAAAACCACCAGGATAACCGGTGGCTTCTATTAAAGGGTTTCCTTAGGTAATTAGCCGTTTGGATATCCCTTCGTCTGGATGTTTGTACTATAGCAAATTTTTCAGAAAAATGCAAGATTAAATTTCAAAATTACTGCTTTTTTAAGAAAAATTTGCTATATTAATTATAGTGATATTTGTGAGGACATTTGTTCTCTCGCGGTCAAAATAAAACTGCAGACAAATATCATGACAAAAGAAGTTTTTAGTCATATCTCAAGTCTCTTTTATGGAAGACTTTTTTTTGTTTAATTTAAATTTAAGTAACTTATGTTAATATTTTGTTGGTTTATAATTAATATAGAGATTATGAAAGAAAAGTCTTTTAAAATAGTTGAGTGGACTAGAATAAAATTAAAAGTGAATCAAAGAAGTATTGAAAAAATTTATTTTTATAGCAGGGAAATTTGGTGGGCAAATATAGGTTCTAATATTGGTTTTGAACAAGATGGGAAAAATTTTAATTTTTCCAGACCGATTTTAGTTTTAAAAAAGTTTAATAAAAATATGTTTTTGGGGCTACCATTAACTAGCAAAAATAAGATAGGTGATTATTTTTATAGCATATATCGCAAAGATGAAAATTATACTTTTATTTTGTCTCAATTAAAATTAATTAGTAGTAAAAGATTAATTAGAAAAATTAATAAAATATCTATTGATGATTTTGAAATTATAAAGAATAAAATTAAGAAATTTTTGTAAAAAAAACGACCCCCACTTTTAAAAAAGCAGGGGTCTCGGAGTTGCATTAATATGCGAACCAATTATGTTTTTACTATAGCAAATTTTTCAGAAAAATGCAAGATTAAATTTTTAAAACTATTGCTTTTTTAAGAAAAATTTGCTATATTAATTATAGTGATATTTGTAGAGCTCTTGCTCTCTCACGGTCTATGAAAACCGTAGCAAATATCATAATAAAAGAAGTTTTTAATCGGATTGTAAGTCTCCTTCACAGAAGACTTTTTTTGTTACCTATTTTATGCTATAGTAACAATAGAGATAATTAATATTATTATATGAGAAAATTAAGGTTAATTTTTTTGATAACAGTTTCTGTTATTGCTTTGGCCATAGTTTTTTGGTCAGCCTTTAGTTATTTAAGTGCTCCTAACCAATTAAAAGGGGATAGGAAGAAGATTGATGAAGTTTCAATCGAGTTTAAATTTATTTGTGATAATGAAAAGAGTTTAGAGGCTGTATTCCATAATGACGTTAACGCTTATGTTGATGTAAAATTGGATGATGGTCGTTTATTTAAACTACCGCAAGCAATTTCTGCTAGTGGTGCTCGTTATACTAATACTGATGAATCTTTTGTTTTTTGGAATAAAGGTAATACAGTTTTTGTAGAAGAAAAGGGTGTAATAACTTTTGATAATTGTATAGTTGAAGAAGAAGAGGAAGAAGAAGAAGACGTTGGTCTAGCTAATCCAGCTAGCACTAATTGCAGAGAAAAAGGTGGTAATTTAGTAATGCAAAAGAAAGATGATGGTAGTGAATATGGTTTATGTTTTTTTGATGATGCTAGAGCTTGTGAAGAGTGGGCTATGTTTAGAGGTGAGTGTCCAGTTGGTGGAGTAAAGACAACTGGCTATGATACTGTGGCACAAAAGTTTTGTGCTTGGTCTGGTGGTAGAACTCTAGCTACGGAAGGTGCAGTTTGTACTTTTCCTGATGGTTCAACTTGCTTAGCTGATGACTTTTATGCTGGCTCTTGTGCCAGAGGTGCTTTGATTGACTAGTTTATTTCTTGTTCATCTATGTTATATTATAATTAATAAATTAAAATTAATTTATTAAACTATGTTGGACAAAAATATAACAAAAGAAGAACAAGAAATTATTGATAGCGCTAGGTTGTTCATGTATGAGATGTTTAAAAAAGAGGGGTCTCTAAAAAGCTTTTTAAATAATAAAGAATTTTTTTCAGTTAAAAAAACCATCAACTATTTTTATGGCTGGATCGCCAGGAGCTGGGAAAACAGAATATTCTATAAATTTTATTAATAGTTTGCCAGGAAAAAATATTTTGAGAATAGATGCGGATGAATTAAGAGAAAAATGTCCTGGCTATCAAGGATCCAATTCTCATTTATTTCAAGCTGCTGCTTCCATCGGTGTCGATAAGCTTTATGATTATGTGTTAAAAAATAATTTTAATGTTTTATTGGATGGTACTTTTTCAAATTATGAAAAATCTAGAGAGAATATCGAAAGAGCCTTGGGCAAGGGGAGAAGAGTCCGAATTTTTTATATTTATCAAAACCCAGAAAGAGCTTGGGATTTTACTAAAAAAAGAGAAAAAT
>CAYTEZ010000041.1:0-5589 GCA_964437025.1 uncultured Gammaproteobacteria bacterium | reverse complement strand
GTTGCTTATTCTAATGAGTGTTTTGAGCTTTGGTTTTTGCTCCATTTTTCTTTTTTCAGTAGTGCTGTTGGTAGAGAACTATATGAAGAAAAATTAACTGATATTTTTTTGTCACTTTATGATTGCAAATATGATAAATTAATGAAGGGTATTTATGGATTAATAAAAGACAAAGAGGAAGATGCGATTAAGTATGCTAAAAAATTAATAACTCAGCATGAAAATGAAAAGAGGTTTTCCGATAAAAATCCTAGTACAACGGTTTATTTATTAGTAGAGAGTTTGAATAATCTAAAGGATGAGTCTAAAAATTAGTATTTTTTTCTGTCAACTGGGGTACAAATTGTACCCCAGTTGAAAAAATAAAAAGAGTCATTTTTAATGACTCTTTTGAGTTTTTATCTGTTTCTGTTATAAGAAAAAGAAAGTATAGAACAATCCAATAATTATAACGATTGTAATAAGCGTCGCTGTCCATTTATTTTTAAAGACAGTGAGGTTATCCACAATTCCTAAAAGAGAGAATATGAGAATAATTCCCGTATTCATCATTTCTGATTTATAGGAAAAAGAATAGATAGCTAGTCTGATAAAGAGAAGCAAAAGGATAATCGATGTTATAGCCAGAATTGCCATGTTTCTGTTATTTCTTTTAGATAATCTTTTGTGGCCATAACCTTTTGGTCTATCAGCCAGAATAGAAAATATTGCTTTAAAGATGGTCAAGGTCAAAGCTATTAATAATATTATTGGGATACAAGTTTTTTCAATACTGTTTCTTTCAACTAATATTATCTCTAAAAAATTCCGGTTAGGATTATATCTTAAAGCTAAATAACTTTTAATAAAAATTCCTTTCGTTAGGGTGATGTTTTCCTTTCTCCTGTCTGGCTTGATGTCTAATAATTTTATGACAGAGAAGGGATTTTTGATAGCTTCAAAAATTATTTTTTCGTTAATTGAAGCTGAATCAAAAAAAGCATAATTTTCTCGTTCAGCAAATCTCTTTAGCTCTTCTTTAATATTGCTTAAGTCAGAGAGGCTTAGATGATTAAGCTCGGTTTGGTCTGTGCTCAAGCTTACAAAACCAACAACTTTTATGGTGCTATCCTCATTTTGTGAGGCTCTTACCGGTTGGAAAATGGTGACCAAAATAATGGTTGCCAAGATTAAAAATAATGTTTTCTTTTTCATTGTGTATATCTTTTTGATGGTTAAATTTTCAAGGTGCCTTGTTTAATGACTAATTGTATCACCAAGCGTTAGATATTACAATAGGGGATATTGGTTTGAGTAAAGTCCACAAATTTGTAGACAAAAGTTATTAAATAGCAATGATTACAGGGGTTAGTGTAACGTTTTCCTGATTATTACGTATACTAAGGTGTAAGCTAATTACTCATTAAACTATGACAGATAAACAATTGTTAATACAACTAAAATCTTTAAAGAATGTTTGTCTAGATTGCGATACTAAGAAGAGTCATCGTGATGTTTTGTTTTCTCAGATTTCAGCTCAAAGTTCTGAGGTTTCAAATTCTGAAAAAATCCAATCTGAAAGTCATGCTGCTTTATACTTCAAAAATTTTGTTATATTAATTTCTCGACCAGCTTTAGCCGTAGCCGGTGTATTTTTGTTTTTAGCTGGGGCTACTATTTTTGGAAGTAGTTTTTACAAAAATTCTAAACCAAATAACTCTTTATACATTGCTCGCATCATTAGTGAGAAGGCTCAACTTAATACAACTTTCTCACAAAGCGAGAGAGATGCTTTGGCTTTGAAGTTTGCAGTAAACAACGCTAAAGATATTGCTGAAGTTTTGATGGATCCAGAATTTAATACTGAAGCTAACAAGGATAAGGTAGAAAAATTAAATGCTAGTTTACAAAATGAAATTTCAAAAGTAAAAACTCAGATGGACCAAAAAACTGTTACACCAGAAGAACCGGTTGTAAAGAGCGCTACTTCTTTAACTGAAGGAAATGGAGTTGAGATATATATGGAAGAGGGAACTACTTCAGAGGAAGTTCCAACTACAACTGAAGTTTCTACTGAAGCTACTTCTTCTAACCCAACTGTTGATTTATCTGATATTGAAAAACTTTCTAATGAAGGACAGTTTTCTGAGGTGTTAAATAAATTAAGTGAAGTACAAAGATTAATAAAATAATTTTTAAACTTATGCCAGGTATAATTCAAATAAATATATATAAAGAAAAAAATTATTACCATGCTTCTGGTCTGAATGTTCCAATCGTTACTCAAGGAAAAAATTTTGAAGAATTGACTAAGAATATAAAAGAAGCGGTTAAATTGTATTTGGATTTTAAAAGATCAGAAAAAACGGTTGATAAGAAAAAGAATACCCCAGCTATTTTATTGAGTTGTGAATTACAGACAGACCTATGCCTCGGGTAAGAGTTTTGTCGGCTAAACAGATTTTGAAGATATTTTCTCTGTTTGGTTTTGAAAAAGTTAGACAAGCTGGTAGTCATATGGTTTTAAACCGAAAGACTAATATGGGTAACCAAGTTTTAGTTATTCCAAATCATAAAGAATTAAAAAAGCCAACAATTAAAGATATCTATTCTCAGGCTTGTAAGTATATAAACAGTGAAGAGCTATTTGATCATTTCTTTATAAAGTAAATAACAGCGATTTCTGGTAATACAAAATTTGTATTACTTATAATCTCTATTATTTAGAGGTTCGTTGTGACCATCAAGGTCGACTCTCGCAAGAGAGGGTTCAACGTTTAAAACAAATTCGTTTCTTTAAAAGTAGAAGATTTGGAAAAAAAGATTAACTGAAGATTTTTCACAAATAGATCGGTTAAGCTTTTCTCCGCACGCTTATGTAAATAAGGGTCGGAGTTGTGAAAAATTATCCTGCTGTTCATGCTTATGGCAAATTAATTTTTCCCTACATTTCACTTATTCATATAAGTGTGCGGGGGAGCGGGATCCTGATCGATTTATCTAGAAAAAACTAGAAGGTTAGTTTAATATTTCAAATCAAATACTCAAGAAGAAACCAATCGATTGTCTTTAAATATTCTTAATTGAATTTTAGGGATGATTACTTATAAAAGACTTATGACAAAATTACGCAAATTTTTTGCATCTTCTGTCATGTTAATGACTGTAGTAGTAATGAGCGGTTTAACTGCTCCAGTAGCTACAAAGGCTGCTGCTTCCGCTGGTGACTTAATCAAAAAAGATGGTCTTTCAGCTGTTTACTACTTAGGAGAAGATGGAAAAAGATACGTGTTCCCTAACGAAGCTACTTACAAATCATGGTACAGTGATTTCTCAGGTGTAGTTACAATCTCAGCTGATGAATTAGCTAGTTACCCTCTAGGTGGTAATGTAGTTGTTAGACCAGGAACAAAATTAGTAAAAATTACTACTGATCCTAAAGTATACGCTGTTGAAGCTAATGGTACTTTAAGACAAATTCCAAGTGAAGCTGCTGCTATCGCTTTATACGGCTCAGATTGGGCAAAACGTGTAATCGACGTTGCTGATTCATTCTTCACAAACTACACTATCGGATCTGCTTTAGGTACTAACGAAGTACCAGCTGGTTCTTTAGTAAAAAAGACTGGTGATAGCAATATCTATTACTACGATGGTACTAACTATCGTTTAATCGAGGATGAAGTAGCTTTCTTAGCTAACAGATTCCAATATGCTAACGTTTTAACTTTATCAACTTTCACTGCTGGTGGTTCAACAATCACAGGTGCTGAAGCTGGTATCATTAAAACTTCACAAACTGGTTCAACAGGTACTGTTATTACTGGTTCAGGTATTACAGCTTCTTTAAGCTCAATGACTCCAGCTTCTGCTTCAGTTATGGCTACTCAAGCTTTAGTTCCTTTCACAACCATTAATTTAACAGCTGCTAATGATGGTTCAGTTACAGTTAAATCAATTAAATTAAAGAGAACAGGTATTTCTTCAGATAGTTCAATTTCAAACGTTTATCTATATGAAGGAAATACACGTTTAACTGATGCTTCTTCATTGAGCAATGGTAGCGTAAATTTCTCTGCAAGTAATTTAATTACAATCCCTGCTGGTCAAACAAAAACTTTAACAGTTAAAGCTGATATGGCTTCTGGTTCATTAAGCGGAAATGTTGGTTTTTCTATCGCATCAGCTTCTGACATCGTTTCAACTGGAGCTTCTGTTTCTGGATCTTTCCCAATTTCTGGAAACTTGATGTCTCTATTAAGTGCTCAATCTGATTTAGCTACTGTTACTTTAAGTGCAGGAGCTTCTTCTACAAGTCCAATCAAGGCTGGAAACAGCAATATGATTGTTTGGTCAGCTAATACTGCTGTTGCTAAAAAAGCGGTTGATTTCAAATATCTTGCATTAAAACAAGTTGGATCAATCAATAATGATGATTTAGCTAACTTATCTCTATACGTAGACGGAACTAAAGTTTCTACTGGTGTATTAACTTCAAATAACGATTTAGTTTTTGATTTAACAACTCCATCTAGATTAGCTATTGGTTCTCATACTATTGAGTTAAAGGCTGATATCGTAAAAGGTTCTAGCAGAAATTTTGCTTTCCAAATGCAAACTGTAGCTAATGTTGTGTTTACTGATACAAATTATGGAGTAAATATTGCTCCAAATACTTATATCAATGGAACATCTTATACTATTAGCCAAGGTTCAGTAACAACTGCTAGTGATTCTAGCTTTACTGCTACTGAAGTTGTAAAGACAGCTTCTAACGTTTCATTAGGTAAATTTACAATGAAAGCTTGGGGTGAAGATGTAAAAATCAACACTTTAGATGCTACTGTAAACTTTACAGGAACATCTAGCGCTACTGTTGTAGAAGGTTTAAATGACTTGGCTATCTTCGTTGATGGAAATCAAGTTGGGTCTTCACAAACTATTAGTTTAGGTTTAGGTAGTACTACACCTTCATCTACAAAAAGATTTGGAACAACTAACTTATTCACTATTCCTGCTGGTAAAACAGTTGTAGTAGAAATCAAAGGTTCTTTGAACTTAGATACAGCTACCACTTCTAAAATTACTGCTATTAAAGCAAGCCTAGGTGCTGGTGCAGGACAAGGAGTAACTTCATATTCAACTGTTAATACAAATGCTGTTGATGGAAAAACATTAACAATAGTTACTGGCAGCCTAAGTGTTGCTAAAAACGGATCAATGCAAAACATGAACGTATCTAAGAATACAAAAGTAAAACTTGGTTCTTATGTATTATCAGCTGGTTCTGCTGAAGGTGTTACAGTTTCTAACATCAGAGTTGGTGTTAATGCTACATCTTCTACAGTTCTAGATAACATGTCAAACTTGTATATTAGTGAAAATACAACTCCAATTCAACCTCAAGCTGCTAATGACTTCAACGTAAATTTGGTTGTTGATAAAAATGCAACTAAAGTTATTGATGTTTGGGCAAACTTAGGTGATATTGCTGATGATTTACAAGCTAGTACAACTTTGATTGTTACCTACAGAACAAACGTTACATTAACAAATGGAACTACAAACTCTGTTGATGGTCAAACTATTACTTCTAAATGAGCATCATTA
>CAYTEZ010000040.1:0-5627 GCA_964437025.1 uncultured Gammaproteobacteria bacterium | reverse complement strand
CAGCTGGGTTTTCAAAAAGAGAATGAATCCAAGCAACACCCCAAGCACTTTGAGGGTAGGGTGTAGTAGTTACTTCTAAACAACCAGTAGCGTTAGCAATGATAACATCATCACCTAAAGCGCGCATAACTGATTGAACTGCTGACAATTGTCCGCATCCGGCACAAGCATTATGACCAGATGAAATTAGTTTTTTATTTTTCATATTTTTAATTTTGGTTACAACATTTTACTCCATCTCCGCAACTTCTTCCGCCATAGCCCCAGTTTCTACTTTTAAATTCTAATGCGGTACAATCTTTGCCAGTTGGTACACAGATTCCTACGTCTGTGCTATCACCACAAGGCTCGCCCAATTTGCCTTTACCAAAATAAACTATAGTATTATATTTATAAATACTATGATATTTAGCTGCCTGTTCAAAATTTAAAGGTGTCAAGTCTTCTTTGGTTATATCAGCATAGACACTATTTTCTCTCCTTTTTGGCACGACAAATTCCCTAACAAAAGCATCCGAACAGCCGGAATAATCACTACTAAAAAATTCATGGTAAGGACTGCTAAGGCCGTCACTAACTCCACTTCTTAGCTCATCACAAATTAAATTTGTTGTTCTAAAACATAAATCATCAAACGCTTCATCTCGATTATATTTACTATAAGTACTAAAAAGAAAGCAAGCTCCGACTTTAGTACAACCAGTAAAATTAGTTGAAATAAAGTTAGGAAGAAACCAGCCAGTAGAAGCTCCATTTTTTAAACTTCCCAAATATTTCTCAATAATAGCATTATCATTTAACTTTTTGTATACTGGATCGTCTTTTAATTCCTTTAGAGTTTTAACATCTTCCTTTAATTCAACGGCTCGCAAATAGCATTCGTTAGCTGTCAAATCTCTAGTTAAGCCTTTACCAGGATATCCAGTAAAATAACCATCAGTATCTACATCCTTCGGTATGCGGCAACAACCGATGTTTGTTTCACCAATAGAACTTATATTCTGATCTCTAAAATCAGTGAGATTAGGATTAATAGTTTTAAGTATTAAGTAAGCGGATAAAGCTAAGACCAATCCAGTCATACTGCCACCAATCCATGATTTAGCGGTAGAAATTTTGGTGGTATTTCCAGCGGCGGTTAACCAAATAACACCACCAATCATTGAAGCGATAACTGCTACCAAACCAACGAGTAATATCAAATAGTTATAAATTGCCTTTATATATTCACCAATAGTAGAAAGACTGCCACCCATGACTACGCTAGTGTTAGCAATAAAAGTAGATCCAGGTATAGTGACTTGAGGAGTAAAAGTGACGGCCTCTTTTTCTTCTTCTTTTTGGGCAAAAACAAAAAGAGGAGAAAAAACAAAAAAGAGAGAAATGATTAGAAAAAATTTTATAATATTTTTTTTCATTTTTTTAAAATTAAATAAAATTTATTTTTTTATAACTAGAAAATTTATTAATCATTTTCTTGATAGTCTCTTGATTAATATCTTTTCCGCCTAAACCAGAAATAAAATTCTTGATAATCTGTTTGTCTGAAGAAATAGATTTGATATCCAAGTATAATGGACTAAAGTTACCTGGACTAACAGCTTTTTCTAAAATAGCGATATTTTTAACTGATTTTATTATACCATAAATTTGCTCAGCCGGAAATGGACGATAGGTTCTAAGCTTTAAAATACCAACCTTTTTTAATTTATTTTCACTCAATGTGTTTTTTATAGTTCCAACAACTGACCCTAGGGCAATAATTAATAATTCTGGATTTTTTGGTCCAACATATTCAAAAAAACCATTATTATTTTTGGGGTTAATCTTTTTTTCTGGATATAAAGTTTTTTGTAATAATAAATATTCCTGATTAATTTCTTTTAAGGCTAAAGAGAAATCTTGGTAAGCCTTTTCTTTGGTGTCTTGGTAATGTTGCGGTGTCATAAAAGCGCCCATAGTGACTGGATTTTTGCTATCGAGATAAGTTCCTTTTTTAGCTTTGTATGTAGGCAAAAATTTCTTGATGGTTTTTTTATCTGGAATATAAACTGGTTCGTAACAATGAGTTAGAATAAAACCATCTACGTTTACAAAAGCCGGGAAAGAAGTTTTTTCAGCAATTTTAAAGGCCAATATATGTTGTTCTACAGCTTCTTGATTATTTTCAGCAAAAAACATTAACCAAGAAGTATCACGAATAGCCATAGCATCACTATGATCATTCCAAATGTTTATTGGAGCTGAAATTGCGCGATTAGCCAGTGTCATAACTACCGGTAATCTCATACCAGAAATATTATAGACAACTTCAGTCATGAGTAATAAACCTTGGGAACTGGTAGCGCTATAGGTTCTAACACCTTTGGCGGAGGCCCCTAAAACTATTGAGGCAGCAGCAAATTCACTTTCAGAGCGAATATATTCATAATCAGTTTCACCGTCAGCTTTAAATTTTGCTAAATCTTCAACAATATGAGTTTGTGGAGTGATAGGATAGGCTGAAACTACTGCTGGTTCAATGTTTTTTATAACCAAAGCAATAGCTTGAGAGCCCTCCAAAATTTGTTTTTTTTGAGGCATATATTTTATTTTATTTTTAAAACAACTGGGGCATGATCTGACCCCAAAACTTTATCTAAAATATCAGAGTCTGATATTTTGCTTATTAACTTTTTTGAAATAAAAAAATAATCAATTCTCCAACCAACATTTTTTTGTCGAGCTCCAGCTCGATAACTCCACCAAGAATATTTAATAGTCTGGGGATGAAGATGACGGAAACTATCAACAAAATCTTGTTTTAAAAAACTATCCATCCAAGATCTTTCTTCGGCGGTAAAGCCTGGATTTCCTACATTTTCTTTAGGTCGAGCTAAATCAATTTCATTGTGCGCTACATTGAAATCTCCGGTTATAATAACTGGTTTTTTCTTTTCCAGTTTTTTTAAGTATTTTAATAATTCGTTATTGAATCTAATTTTGTATGACAATCGACTTAATTCATGATTGGAATTAGGGAAGTAAGTATTAACAAAATAAAATTTTTCTAATTCTATAGTTTGGATTCGCCCTTCATTATCAAATTCTTCTAAGCCAATTCCATTTTTTGTGCTTAAAACTTTTAAGCCAGTTTTAAATAGAATTAAAGTCCCACTATAGCCAGGTCTTTTAGCACAATTCCAAAATTCTTCATAGTTAGAAAAATCAAATTTTTCTAAATCTTTCTTGTTGTCTGATATTTTTATCTCTTGTAAACCAATAATATCTGGATTTTCCGAACTTAAAAAATCGACAAAACCTTTTTTGACAACAGCGCGTAGTCCATTAATGTTCCAAGATATTATTTTCATATGATAACTTTTCTAATCATGTTTTTTATGCTATTATTATCATATAATATATTAAGTAAATAATCAATGAAACTAGAAGAGAGAATTGAATATTTAAAGATGAAAAAAAGGCAAAAAAAGATATTTCGCCCTTGGTATAAAAAGTGGTGGGGAGTGTCTCTTTTAACTTTTGTTGGTCTTATTTTGATATTTATTATTTCCTTTTCTTTGCTTATCTGGCGCCTTGTAAAGAACCCAGAAGAATTGGCTGCTTTTTTGAGTGCTGATAATTTAAATCAATTAACCATTAATTCAGCTCCAGATGAAGCTAGAATTAAGCTAGTGGAAGGTTCAAATCATTATTATTTGGGTAGCGATAATCCAGTTACTACCATTGTTGTTTTTTCTGACTTTACTTGTCCTTATTGTAAAAAAGCTGCTTATACTATTAGTGAATTAGCGGTTAAATATGACGATAGTGTTAGAATTATTATTAGAGATTTTCCAGTTTTAAGTGAGGGTTCATATCAATTAGCCTTGGCAGCTCGTTGTGCAGGAGAACAGGGAAAGTATTTTACTATGTATCACAAATTATTTGATAAACAAGGGACTTTTTCAAATTCAGACTTAAGTTCCTTGGCTAATTCAGCCGGGGTTACTGATATTAAAACCTTTTCTGAGTGTGTAAGTTCAGAAAAGTATAAGACAGATATAGCTAAAGATTTTTCTGATGGGCAATATTTGGGAATAACTGGTACACCAGCTTGGTTTATTGATGGGTATAAAGCAGGTGAAGGTGCTATTCCAGTTGAAGCTTGGTCTTCTTTTATTGAAGAAACTTTGAAAGAAAAAAATAATTAAAAATATATGATGCAAATTAGAATTCATGGTCGTGGAGGACAGGGTGTTGTAGCCATGGCAGAAATTTTGGCCATTGCTTTTTTTGATGACGGAAAAATAGCTCAAGCTTTTCCTCATTTTGGAGTAGAAAGAAGTGGGGCTCCGATTCAATCTTTTGTTCGAGTGTCAGACAAGGAAATTTCACTTCGTGAACATGTGTATAATCCTGACATCTTAATTATTTTAGATGATTCTTTAATATCTAGAGCTAATATTTTTGAAGGTATAAAAGCTAATACCAAGGTAGTAATTAATTCCAAAAGTGATGCTACTAAATTGCTTAGTGAGTTTAAAAAAAGTGGTGTTTTGCCTAAAGGTTTTTCTGAAAAAAATATTTTTGTTAGTGATGCTACCACTGCTGCTTTAGAAGTTTTTGGAAAAAATATGGTAAACACCGCTATGCTTGGAGCTTTGAGTAAAATTCCGGGAGTAATAAAAAAAGAATCAACTATTTTAGCAGTAAAAGAAAAGTTTAATTATAAAGGAGCAGAAATTGTTGAAAAAAATATTCTTTTGATTAATAAAATAACTAATTAATTTTAAATATATGATAGCTAAAGCCAATTCTTCTTTAAGTAATAAGACGGGAGCTTGGAGATCTTCTCGCCCAGTAGTTGATAAAAATAAATGTGTTGGTTGTGGTATTTGTATTAAATTTTGCCCAGATTCTGCCATTGACTTTAAAGCAGTAGAAGCAAAAAACAAAGCTAATATTAATTATGATTATTGCAAGGGTTGTGGTTTATGCGCTAAAGAGTGCCCCTTTAAAGCTATTTCAATGGAAAAAGAAAAATAAATATGAATTTATTACCAAAAACATTAGAACTTTGTCAGCTATATGGAATAAAGCCCACCAAATCCAAGGGGCAGAATTTTTTAATTGATGAAGATATTTATGATCAAATTGTTTTGGCAGCTCACATAAAAAAAGGAGATACAGTTTTAGAAGTTGGACCGGGTTTAGGTTTTTTAACTTTGAAGTTATCTAAATTAGCTTCTAAAGTTTTGGCAGTCGAAGTAGATACAAAAATTTCTGCTTTTTTACAAACCATGATCAAAGCTCAATCTATAGATAATATTAAAATCTTTAACAACGATATTCTAAAAGCTAAGGGTGAAAAATTTACTAAACTAGGGAAGTATAAGATTGTTTCTAATTTGCCATATAATATTACTTCAATTTTTTTAAGAAAATTTTTGAGTTTGGGTAATAAGCCAGAGCTAATAGTTTTGATGTTGCAAAAAGAGGTGGCTCAAAGAATCGTGTCTAAAGCTCCTGATATGAGTTTGTTGTCAGCTTCTGTTCAATTCTATGCTCAAGCTGAAATATTATTTGAAGTCGGACGTGATAAATTTTATCCGGCCCCAGAAGTTGATAGCGCCGTGATTAGAATA
>CAYTEZ010000039.1:0-5661 GCA_964437025.1 uncultured Gammaproteobacteria bacterium | reverse complement strand
GCCAGGTGGCTGGATACCAACCATAACCATATCTTTTAGCTTTAAACCAATATTTGTTATCTTTCATAAATATATTTATAATTAATTATAAATTATTTGAAAATATTTTTAATAAATCTTTGGGCTCGTCTATAATTATATCAGGATTTAATTTGACCAAAGCTTCTTTTGAATTAAAACCCCAGCTAGCAGAGACTATCGACATATTAACCTTTTTGACTGCCTCAATATCCCTAGTTTCATCACCAATATAAACACACTCCTCCTTATTTAGATTTTCTTTTATTAAAAACTTTTTTAGAGATTTATCCTTACCAAAAATACTAGAATTGCTGTAAATAGAATTAAAAATATTCAACAGATTATTATCCTTTAAAAAAGAATTAACATTTTCTTTAGAATTTGAAGTTAAAATATGCAAAATAAAGCCTTTATTTTTTAATTCTTTTAAAGTATCACCCATACCAGCAAAAATTTCCACCTCAGATAATTTTTTTCTAAATTTTGATTTAACTTTTAACAACAAAAAAGGAATTTTAAAAAAAGCTATTTTACATCTTTTAAGAATTTCTTGTGCTTTTAATTTTCTCAATTCATCTTTATCACTAATATCAACTGGCAAACAATTATACTTATAACAAATACTATTATATATTTTTACTAATAAATCTAAAGAATCAGCGATAGTGCCATCAAAATCAAAGATTAAATGTTTCTTATTATCTATATTCATATTACTTTAATCTTAAACTTTTAGAATTTTTTGGACTAATAATTGATCTTTTAGTTTGTGCTTCAATATTTCTACGAGCATCTCCAGCTATTTTTCCTCCACGTTCTGCAATATTTTTGTTCTTATCTATATTATTTGGTTTTAACACTTTACTTAATTCTGTAGTTGATGTTTCTGCTAAAATATTTAAAGCTAATTCTAGACTTGTCATATTATCCCGTAAACTTTCTTTCTTTAATCCTTTAAACTTTTTGTATTCTTTAATTGTTTTCCCAGCCCATTCTTTAGTCATAATATTTGTTAATGCAGCAAACTCTGAACCTTCCCTAACGCCAGATTTTTTCCACTCGTCAGTAAGCTCTTTGCGAAATTGGATAGATTGCAGACGAGTATTAATCCATTCTTCACTATAACCAAGATTTCTGTAAGAAATCATAGCCCTGTCTATGGCCAGTTCTGGGTCCTGGGATTCATTAATTCGATCATTGCCAACCTCAGCCAACCAAAGCTTAAAGGGCTCAGCCTTAGGTGATGGAATAGATTGAATAAGCCGAAGAATAGTTTTTACATCAGCAACATCAGTTTCTCGTATTTTTCCATCAGAAGCTAATAATTTCAACCGGTGACATTTTGTCACCACTTGAGATCCCTCATTTCTAAGTCTTTCTGCCAATTTATTCCAATACTTTCTTGCTGTCTGATAATCAGATTGATCTATCAAAATTTTGACAATATCAATAATAGAAAAAAACCATTCCTCTAAGTTTTCATCCCAAATAGACCTAACTTTTTGTTTTTGAAATAATTTTATTTTATTTTTCATAATATAAGTATAGCACAACTAAGATTATATTTCTATTACTTTATTTTAAATAAGAGATAAGTTTTATAAAGTA
Source organism: uncultured Gammaproteobacteria bacterium (assembly GCA_964437025.1). GTDB lineage: Bacteria > Patescibacteriota > Patescibacteriia > Patescibacteriales > UBA12465. The sequence continues at coordinate 4,032 of CAYTEZ010000039.1, read as the reverse complement.
CAAAAAACAAAAACAGACGCAAAAGCGTCTATTTTTTTAAATATATTTTAAGGCGGAGAGAGTGGGACGTAGTTGGAACTTTTTTATATAAAAAAGAGCTTCTTATTTCGAAGCTCTCAGTATAAAAAAATTTTTAAAGTAATTTTTTAGCCAAAAATGCAACGCTAAAATGACCAATCAAAGCACATATTAAAGCTACCCACCAAGGAGTAAAAATAAATGCTGCTCCAACAGCGCCACCTGGTAATCTCACAGCCTTATCCTTATTTAAAAAAATTGCTGTTACAGCAAAAACTATAACACCAAATAAAAACGAAAAAACAATTGTCCGTAACATAATTTATTTTTTAAAGGTTATTATTAATTTGATTAATTACTAAATTCGCTTATTTTTCAGTAAACTTAGTAATTAATCAAATTTAACCTTGTTTTTTAATGAGCTGTTTATATAACAAAAAAGCATATCACATAGATATACTTTTGTCAATGGCGGAGAGAGTGGGATTCGAACCCACGGTACCCGTTAAGGCACGACAGTTTTCAAGACTGTTCCATTCAACCACTCTGGCATCTCTCCTAAAAAAATATAAGGTAAATTACCTCAACTAAATAATAAAGGAAATGGAATAAAAAATCAAGACCCTATACAATAAATAAAAAAGGAAACAAAATTGTTCCCTTTTAGCTTTCTAGCCATAGACACGAACCTCTCTTGGTTGAGAAGATATCCTTTTTTTATTTTTAACAATAACAAAATCGCTTCTAATATGAAGCCTAAATTCTGAAAAGTTAATTTCTTCAACATCAGAAGAAACCGAATAAATTTCAGAATATAGAGCGGTTTTAGATGCAAATTTTTCTAACGTTAAGCTTTTTAATAGTTCTTGAGCTTGGATAACATCAGGAATCGTGTCATTTTCAATATCTTTCTCAATGCGACATATTTTTTCTTTGCAAGCAACATAGAGAGAAAAATATTTTTTTTCTCTATCACTCATTTCTCTCACAAAGATTTCTCCGTCTGATTCGGATATTTTTCTGCTAGGATTAATTAAATCCTTTTCGGTCATTTCTGAAATTCTCTTTTCAGATATTTCAAAAAAATCTTTTACCCCTGAAATTAAATCAGAAACTTCTTGTAAATATTCTTCCTTTTCCATGCTATATATATTTGATTGTTAATATGCTATTTTTAAAGTAATATATAAAATAAATTGAATTTTGTCAAGGGTTTTGGAAAAGAAAAACCCCTTGTAATAAGGGGTTTAAAAAAATAAACAATGAATTATTCAAAAACAACTGGAACTTCTAAAACATCATCATGTTCTGGTAATCCTGAGGGGTTATCTTTCCTTAGAAGCAATTTACCGAGAGATCCACTCACTTGTTTTGTAAACTCTAAATCACTAGAAAAAGAAACAAACTCTTCTGTCATCCAATCAGTTTTAGCTGTAGCTATACCCTGAGAAATAACATTACCCTGCTGGTCTATTAGGGTTATAGGGAAACTTGCTTCAAAAAACCAAACACCGCGAGCCTCTCCTTCAATCTTTAAGGGTGAAGAAATTTCTTGATTTGGTCTAGGATAACTTATTCTAATTAAATCAGTTTTTTCTAATTCATTCCCAATATCTTCTACAAATCTCTCCCCTGTTTTAGAAACACATTGCCGAGGATAGCTTTCCTGAACAATATTTTGTTCCTTCACGCAATCAGAAAAATTATTAATAATCACATCATTCTTCTTTTCATCTTTTACAAACCAAAAATATATACCAGAAATAAACAAAACAAGAATGAGAGCAAATAATAATATTTTTTTCATACTCTGTACTAATTATTTATACAAATTATTGAGCTATCCAACCACCATCAACATACATGACTGATCCAGTAACAAATTTTGATTCATCTGAAGCTAAATATACAGCAGCATAAGCAATATCATTAGGTTCTCCCATATGGCCTAGAGGAGTAGCCCCTTCAATCATGGCATTAGCTGTCTTATCATCTTCTATGCCCTTAGTCATATTAGTTTTAATAAAGCCAGGGGCAATGGAATTAACCCTAATACCAAAAGGAGCTAATTCTAAAGCTGAAGTTCTAGTTAGTTGATTAACCGCTCCCTTAGAAGCACAATAGGCTGAAGCTCCACGAAAACCAACATATCCTAAAATAGAGGCCATGTTAATAATTGAACCTTTAACACCATTGTCTTTCATATACTTAGCTCCAGCTCTTAGGCCATAGAAAACACCATTTAGATTTATATCAATCACCTTTTGCCAAATAGCATCATCTAGAGTAGCCAGTTCACCAGTCAAACCAACTCCCGCATTATTAACCACCACGTCCAAAGAACCAAATTTTTCCACTGCTAATTTTATCAAAGCTTCTACTTCTTCTTTTTTAGAGACATCAGCTTTCATAAAGACAGCATTTTCTCCCAAGTCTCCACTATAGTCATTAACATCAGAAAAAACAACTTTAGCCCCTTCTTTTAAAAACATCTCAGCTATTGCTTTACCCAGACCGGATGAAGCTCCGGTAACAATAGCCACTTTATTTTCTAATCTCATAAATTTAATATTAATTATTATTAATATTATTATACCAGAAATATTGATATTTTGAAACAAAAAGAAAAAAGAGCTTATTCAGCTCTTTTTTTAAATTTAAACCAATGCTTATTTTACAAAACCATCAATCTTAATCAAAGGATTATTACCAATGGAAGCAGCCAATTCTTCTTTTAAAGAATCCAGTTCTTCTTGTGTTTTAGCAATAATTACCGCTAGGAAAGGTTTTTCTGGAGTAAAAAACTCTTTTAAGCCATGATCACCAAACATGATATTGTTAGCCACTGTATTTTCGGCCAAAGCATTTTTTAAACCAATACCTTTTTTGTTAACTACAAAACCAGCTGGTAATAGGTTATCTTCCCGAACATAATTAAAACTTCCGGTGGTATCAATATAACAAGCACGAGCGTGATGAAAATCAGAACTACCTGTCATATCAGAAAAACTTAAATGAACATGTTCTTTACCATGTTTTTCCGCTTTCTTTTGTGCCCATTCTTTTGCTATTTCATCTGATTTTTCAACTGGCAAACCATGTAATTGACAATATATTTTACCAGCACCACAGCCATCGTGACTAGAGATAACATCAGGGTTTTCTTCTACCATATACTTTTCAAACTCTTCGTCAGATAAAAGAATTCCACTTCCAGCAGCATGAATACCATAAGGTGTTCTCTCGTCCATACAACAAACACATTTTTTCTTTTCCAAAACTTTTTCTGGCACATGTTTTTCCAAATCAAAAGCATCTTCAAAGTTAGGTACTTCTTTCACATATTCGCTAAAACCCTTGGCATAGATTTCGTCCATTATTTTTTCTTGCTTTTCAAAAGCTTCTTTTTTCAAAGCTTTGTGATCGTGGTGTTCATTATTAACACCGGTTAAGTTGTTTTCTTTTTCCATCATATTTTTATATTTTAAGTTATTTTAAAGTTCGACATTGAACGAGGTGTATATTACACCAAGCAAAAATCTTTGTCAAACAAATTATTTTTTAATTATATTATTAACAACAAATGACAAAATGTACGAAATAAAAGAAGATTTTTCCTCTTCGGTTAAATTCCTTATCTTCTCAAATGACCATAATTCAAAACCAATAGCCTTACCTTCTTCTATCTTTAAATCTGATAACTTTCCAGAAAAATTATAAATATAGTTTTCACTAAAAGCACTGTTTATTCTTCCTGTCCTATCATCTCTCTGGCTAGCATCTAAAACCTTCTTTGAAAAAATAAAGTCTTCTTTATTTAATTCTAGTCCAGTTTCTTCTCTAACTTCCTTTACCACTGTATCAATATAGCTATCGCCAATTTCAACATGACCACTAGTGGTAGCATCCAACATATTAGGATAGGTATCTTTATCCTTAGCTCGACGTTGAAAAATTATCTCTTGATTTTGAGTAACAAAATATACATGAATCTCTTGATGAAGCAATCCTTCT
>CAYTEZ010000038.1:0-6471 GCA_964437025.1 uncultured Gammaproteobacteria bacterium | reverse complement strand
GAGGAGATGCAACCCTCTCGAAAACAGCCACAAAAAAAGTGGCTTTTTTTATTTTTATATAAATATAGCGAAAGTTTGTTCTTTTTGCCCTTGACTAAATAATATAATTGTGCTAGATTAAATAGTCGTTATTTGTTCTTTAAAAAACAATTAAATTGGGTTAACTATTGAGCCTGTTAGTTTTAATAGGTTTTGTAGTTAACCTAAATATTAATTTAAAAAATAGAAACTATGAATGAAAAGGAAATTCAAGAAAAATTTATGCTGGCAATGGTAATAACTACTGTCAAATTCACCAAAACCCCCTTAAGTGCTAAAATTGATTTTTTAAAGATGTCAATTTCGATCTTGGAAGAATCTTTAATTCTTAAAAAAGAAATTCAGAATGATCTTTTACTTTTTTTAGAAATGGTGAGAGAAAAAGGTTCAATTGATGGAAGTAAAATGATATTTGTCGAAACCAAAGATCACAAATATTGGAGAGATGTTTTTAGTTATTTTTTCCCCAATGGACCGCTCAGTGAAAAGATAATAAAGATATTTCTTTCAACTAACAATGAAAGCATGGAAGCCGGTTTGGTTTTTTTAGAAGAAACAAAGAGAGAATTAAAACAATTAGAAGAATTAAAAAAGGAATGTAACAACTAAAAAAAGAAAAATGAAAAAAGGAAAAGAAAAGCAAGAAATTACGGTAGAAGAAATACTGCCGTTCATTAATGGAAAAAGAGTGTTGAACCAATATTTAGGCAAAAGTTTTCTTTTGTCCGTTGGAAAGAAAAAAATTCTTTTCAATTTAGGATCTGGTTGTCTGTCTGGTATCTTAGCAAAAACAGAAATAGGGGGTATTGATTTTTTAGCAGTGTCAGATTATTCACCTAAAGCATTTGGAGATGTTTTGGCATTTTTAAATTATCGCTGGGAAATTTCCAAAGGTTTAAATGTAGTCAAACCAATTTATGTACTTGGTTATAAGGAATTAAATTCAAACATTAAATTAATTTCTGAAATTTTACTTGGTAGAGGGGCGGATAATAATCTTGGGGTAATAGATCGGAGTGGAATAGAAAAATATTTCTCCGCTGCCGATAATATCTCTCTTGAAACGTTTCCTTTAGCTGACCAGAATTGTGTTGGCTTTACAGTTAAAGCTTATGGTAAAAAGATTACTTTTTTACCAAAACTTAACTTAAGCGATCTTTCAGAACTTGCTTCTTTTATTAGCAATTCAGATTGTTTGATTGTGCCTGAATGTAAAATTAGCATTGAGGAGGTTTCGGAACTTAGAGAATTTAAAAGAAAATACTCAGTAAAAGAAATTTTAACCTCAGCTACTAATTGTCCGGAATATCTTTGCAAGTATAAATTGGTTTCTTTTTGCGAAGAAAATGTTCCATTGAAAATTGCCGAATTTGTTGACGCCCCATATACCAATGTTTATGGAATAATAACTTCGACCATTATGAGTGATCAATTTTTTGTTAAAATTAATCCTCTCGATTTTTTTCCAGAGAATAGTTCCTATTTTGTTTCTGACAGAATTGGTTCTTCGGGAAATAAAGATTTTAACAAAAATAGGATTAAGTTCTGTTGTTCCGATCAATTTAAAAGGAGATTCGCCAATAAAGAGGAGAAAAATTTAAAAGAAGTAGATGTTGTTATTGGTAAATTAAAAAATCATAGTATGGTTAATGATTTGCGAAAAATTTTGAAACCAATCAGGTTTTTTGATTTAATGTATCTTCTTTCTGAAGGTATTGTTGATAAAAAAAATCCCAGTAGTTTTCTGCTGGTTGATAAATTCGACAATCTTCAATTAGTAATATTATATCCATCTCCCGGAGAATGGGAAATATGTGACAATGTAGAGGCTGAAGATTTTACAGCTGATACAAAATTTATTACTACTGTTTAATAAAATGCAAAGGCACTTCTTTCAAAGTGCCTTTTTTAAATAGAAAAAATGGTTTATATGATTATAAATGTTTCTTTATCTCTTCATAAACTTTATCAATGCTTAACTCACCATCAATTTCTACCAACTTGCCAATCTTTTGGTAATAATCAATTAATATTTTTGATTCTCTTTCAAAAACACCCATTCTGTTTCTGATAGCATCAGCATCTTTATCATCGGCTCTACCGCTAATAGCAGAACGAGCTTCAATACGACGCAAAGCTTCTTCTGGTGATACTTTTAGAAGAAAGAACTTATCAAACTCCATGCCAATTTCTTCTAATAGTTTTTCGGTCATAATAGTTTGAGAATACATGCGAGGGAAGCCATCAAAGATAATACCTTTTTCTTTAATTTGTGGACCTAGGTTTTCAATAATTTGAATCATAAGTTCATCTGGGATTAAAACACCAGCCGAAACTGATTTGTTAATTTCTTTACCCAATTCTGAACCAGAAGCAATTTCTTCACGTAATCTATCACCCATACCAAATTGAATCCAACCGAATTCTTTATTTAATTTTTCGGCCTGAGTTGTTTTACCAGATGCTGGTAGTCCGTAGATGGAAATAATTTTTTTCATAAGTATTTGTTAATTTTTTAAAACAGATTTTAATTATATAGCAAATTACAAATTTTGACAATATTTGAGGATGTATTAAAATGGTAATAGATTAAAATTAACTTTAAATGTATGGCGCATGAAATAGAAGCTGATTTTGTGCTAGATTGGTACAATGAAAACAGCCAATGCAAGAAATGCACTAGTTATGAGGCTTTAGCCAATGGTCAAGGTATTTGTTCTGAGGCTAAAAGTGAGGTGCCAGAGAATGCTCACTGTGATTTCTTTCAGTCTCGTGATTAATACTTTGCTGCTTTAAAAAATCCCTAAATAATTAGGGATTTTTTGTTTGTAATTATTGAATAAATCTGTTAGAATAAAGAGTATCAAAGTATGACAAATAATAATTTTAAATGGATAAATATCGGTAATTTTAAGGCGGTGGAATTTCTAGAAAAAAGCCTTAAAAACGATCAATTAGCCAATTTTTATATTTTCTCAGGCCCAACTGGATTGGGTAAGTTTGCTTTAGCTAAGAACTTTGCTAAAAATATTTTTATTAGTGATAGACCAGACTTATTTGTGCAAGATAATTTTTTAGAAGTTAATAGTGATTTTTTTGTGATTGAAAGGGAAGAGGAGAAAAAAAATATTTCTATTGATCAAGTTCGAGATTTAATTGAGAAAATGAAATCCGGTTCTTTTTTAAATTCGTACAAAATTGCCATTATCAAAGATGCTGAAAATTTAAATGATAATTCGGCTAATGCCTTGCTTAAAATATTAGAGGAAACCGGGAAGAAGACAATTATTATTTTAACTGTCAAAGAGGCTGACTTATTACCTAAAACTATCTTATCCCGTGGCCAATTAATTAATTTTTATCCAGTAAGTGATGATGTTATTTACAAAAACCTAGTGGATAATTTTTCAGTCAACCCTTCATTGGCTAAAAATTTAACTAAGTTAGCCGCCTCCTGTCCGATGACAGCGATAAAGTTTTTGCAAGATGAAACCCTATATACCTATTACCAAGATATAGCTAAAAGTTTTCTAGAGTTTTTAGATACAAATTTTGCTTATCGGGTTGGAATTATTGATGAGGTGGTAAAAAAAACAGAAGTCGTACCAAAAGCTGAAGTTTTTCAAATTTGGCAATCAGTTTTAAGAGACCTGATACTTACTAATTGCGGTCAGTATGATTTAGTGAGAAATGAGTTTATGATTGATAAGTTAAAGGAATTTTCTAGAAAATACAGCAAAAACGGGGAATTAGGTCAGAAAATAGTTACTATTAATTCGGCTTTAGAGTATTATCAGGCTAATATTAATTTTAAGGCTGTTTTAGAGTATTTGGCTGTTAATATCTAAAAATGTCAAGATTGCTATAAATCTTTAAATATTATATAATAATAAACCGCTTTAGGCTTAAAATACAATAAAATTTGAGTCTCAAGCGTAATAATTATAACACTATGAAAAACGCAAAAAATTGGAAATTTTTATTACTCATTCCAGCGGTTGTGGCTTTAGGAGCCTGCTCGGTTAATGTTAAAACCAAAGACGGTAGCGCTACTGATGGTGGTGTTTTTGTCACTAATAACAAGGGTGAAGTTTGGCGTCAAATGCCATACGTTCCAACAGTTAGTGGGGTTGATGCTATTTCCAACATCAATATTACTCGGATGTATATGGATCCAAGTGATAGCGGTGCAGTTTATTTAGCTACGGAAAAGAATGGTCTTTATTCCACCTATAATGTTGCTCGGGGTTGGGGAAAGGTCTATGCCTTACCTGACAAAGCGGTAAACGACATGGCAATTGATGCTAAAGATAAATGTACAGTTTTTGTAGCGATGGAGAATAAGTTGTATAAGAGCGTTGATTGTAGTCGTAGTTTTTCTGAAGTTTATTATGATAATAATGTTGATGTGTTTGTTACTGCAGTAGCAGTTGATCATTACAATTCACAAAATGTATATATTGGAACTTCTCGCGGTGATATCTTGCGTAGTTTAGATGGTGGTTTTTCTTGGAGAGCTATTCAAAGATTAAATGACAGTATCAAAAAGATTTTAATTAATCCACAAGATAGTCGTTCTATCTTTATCGCCACTATCAGAAATGGTATTTATCGTTTTAACTCTAATGGTGGTGCTAGCTTGGAACAATTAGAAGAATATCGTAACACTTTTGATAATACTAATTGGACTGATTATAATGCTTCATTAAAAGAATTTAACTTAGGTATTAATTTTAAAGATTTAATATTTTCAGCTCAAGATAATTCTTTAATTCTTGCTACTGACAAAGTTATTCTTCGTTCCTATGATGAGGGCCAAAGTTGGGTACGATTGCCACTGCTTACACCAGAAGTTGATTCCACTATTAACTCAGTAGTAGTTAATCCAAAAGATAGTAAAGAAATTTTCTATGTTACTGATACTTCTTTCTATCGTTCGACTGATGGTGGAGATAATTGGTCAGTAAAGAAATTACCAACCACTCGTTCCGGTTCACATCTTTTAATCGACTTTAACAATCCTGATGTTATGTATATGTCGATTATTAAAATTAATAAAAGTAATTATTAAATAAAAATTATGAATATTTACATTCAAAACAAGAAAGATGAATTTATTAATGTAATTGAATTCTTCAAAAAGGATATCGCTAACGTTAAAGTTGGTCGAGCTAATCCAGCTATTTTTGATGGAGTTTTTGTTGAAGCTTATGGTGTAAAAAACCCAATGAATGCTGTAGCTAATATTTCAGTATCTGATGCTCGCAGTATGGTACTTACCCCTTGGGATAAAGGAGTATCAAAGAGTATCGAAAAGGCTTTAGTAGAAGCTAATTTGGGGGTAGGGATAGTAAACGAAGGAGATAAGATTAGAATTACCATTCCTCAAATGACACAAGAGAATCGTTTAGAATCAGTTAAGAAATTAAATGAGAAACAAGAAAAAGCTAAAATATCAGCTCGTCAATTAAGAGATGATGTTAAAACTGCTATTGAAGGAGCTTTTGCAGCCAAAGAATTTGGGGAAGATGATAAGTTTCGTTTTGTCAAAGAATTAGATGATGAAATAACTAAATTAAATGATGAAATTAAAAATATTCGTGACAAAAAAGAGAAAGAAATAATGGAAATGTAATTTAAATTTATGATTGTCACAATAATAATTTTTATAGTTGTCCTATCACTTTTAGTTTTTGTACATGAGTTAGGACATTTTGTCTCTGCTAAAAAATTAGGAGTTAAATCAGATGAATTTGGTTTTGGTTTTCCTCCTAGATTATTTGGTATATACAAAGATACTACTGGTAAATGGAAAAGGGTTTGGGGAAATAAAAAAGTAGAAGATAATATCTCTACTATTTATTCCATTAACATTATTCCTTTGGGTGGCTTTGTAAAAATCAAAGGTCAGGATGGTGATGAAAAACAAGATTCTGATAGTTTTTCTTCAAAAAAAACATGGAAGCGAGCTACCATTTTATCAGCTGGTGTGATGATGAACATAGTACTAGCTGCAGTTTTAATTTCCATTTGTTTGATGATCGGTTTCCCACAAGCTATCGACAAAAACAATTTACCTAAATCCATTAAGGTCAGTGATGAAAAAATACAAATCACTCAAGTCTTAAATAATTATCCAGCTTCTGAGGCTGGGATAAAACCAGCTGATGTTATTTTGAAAATAAATAATGTCGCTGTAGAGAATGAAAGTGATGTGCAAAAACTAATTGCTGAGACTACTGATGAAAAAATTGTTTTATTAATCAGTCGAAATAATGAGGAACGAGAAGTATCAATTACTCCTAAAATTGAAGAGGGGAATAAAAAAATGATTGGTATTGGTTTCTCACAAACTGCTATTGTAAAATATCCTTGGTATCAAGCTATTTGGGAGGGTATAAAAATGACTGGCTATCTTCTTTGGGCTATCAT
>CAYTEZ010000037.1:0-6880 GCA_964437025.1 uncultured Gammaproteobacteria bacterium | reverse complement strand
AAAATGATTTTGTTGATGTTGATACTGTAAAAATTATGACAGTTCATTCAGCTAAAGGTTTGGAATTTAAGTATGTTTTTCTAGTTGATTTAGTAGAGCGTCGCTTTCCAAGTGATGCTAGATCGGAGAAAATACCAGTTCATTCCGCCCTAATTAAAGAAAAAATGGCCGAAAATGAGAATTTTCATATAGAAGAAGAGCGTCGTTTGTTTTATGTAGCTTTAACTAGAGCTAAGGAAGCTTTATTTTTAAGTAGTGCTAAAGATTTTGGTGGAGCTAGAGAAAAAAGACCCTCAGCTTTTATTAAGGAGTCAGGCTTGGAATTATTAGAAATTGAAAAAATTGATTTTGCCAATTTAGAATTTTTGAAAGATATGAAAGTTTTGACAGAAAACAAGCCTAAGTTAGAAAAAAGAGATGATTATAAATTACCAGCTCATTTTTCTTTTTCGCAGTTTGCTGCTTTTGATAATTGTCCCTTGCAGTATAAATACATGCATATTTTGAAAATTCCTTCCGCTGATGATAAGCCAAGTTTAGTTTTTGGTCGTGTTATTCATGATACTTTATACAATTTTATGCTGCCTTTTATTTCTGATAGTAATTTGCCAATTAATTTAAAAGAATTATTGACAGAAGAAAAAATACTTAATTGGTATAAAAAGTTTTGGAAAGATGAGGGTTATGGTAGTGAGAAAAAAAGAGATGAGTATTTTAAAAAAGGACATGATTTATTATTAAAATTTCTTCAAGATTTGTTGAGTTCAGATTTGCCCAATATTTCTTTTTTAGAGAAAGATTTTCGTTTTAAATTTAGAGACTTTTTTATCAAGGGAAAGATTGATAGAATTGATAAGTTGGGAGAGGGAAGTTTTGAAATTATTGATTATAAAACGGGTTCAGCTAAGGACAAATTAGAAGCAGGAGAAAAGAGACAATTGATTTTGTATAAAATGGTGGCTGAAGCTTCTTTTGGCATTAAGGTTGATAAACTAAGTTATTATTATTTAGAGGATGGTCAGAAAATGAGTTTCGTTGCTAAAGATAAAGATTTAGAGGGAATGGAGGAGTGGTTGCTTCAAAGTATCACTGAGATTCAAAAGAAGCAGTTTTTACCTAAACCTTCACCCTATACCTGTCCTTTCTGTGACTTTAAGGGTATTTGTGAATATCGACAATAAATAAAATAGTATTTTAAAAGGAGTATCGGTTGATACTCCTTTTTGTTTATTCACAATATTCTTTTTTTCTGTAAATGGCATAATTTTTAACACCGAAAAATTTTGGTATTTTTAGATTATCTATAAAAGATTTGATAAAATATTCATTGATACGAACTTGATTTTTATTAAATTCCATGTAGCTCTCGTTTATTTTTATGATGGCTGCTTTTAAAGCGTCCTCAACGTATAAGCGATTATCAATAATTTTTAAATCATTTTCTTTGTAAATATCATATATTTCCAAGGGATTGAATTTTTCCTCCATGAAAAGTTTGATAAAAATTTCTTCGCGGCATTCTTCAAAAATGATTTCTCCAATGGTCATTGAAAATAAATAGGAAGTTTCAGAGGATTCTGTTTTATTTTTTTGACAGGGGATTATCCATTTTCCACTTTTTTCAGGAGGATTGCTTTCAACCTTATATATTTTTCCTCCAGGAGACCAAATCCAATTTTCGTCCATCTTGAAAACTTCATTTTTGGTTGTTATAAGAAGGCAACTATCAATTTGTTGGTCTATTTCATCTGGAATATCAACAATATATTTTTTTGCTATTTTTCCCAATAAATAGTTAATACCTATAATTAGAATCAACCATAAAGCTATGGCTAGAAGGGTGGTAAATCTTGTTTCTTCGATATTTTTAAATATCAGAAACAGAATTGCTGTGACAATAACAGCCAAAAAAATGTTGAAAGTGATCAAATCATCTTTACGATAAGTGATAATGTTTTTAAAAATATTTTTCATTTTTGTATGATTTTTGGTGAATATTTATTTATATTATTAATGTTCTAGAATGGATAACTTTATCACATAAGAAGATTAGAGTCAAGGTTGTTTTGCCTTTGATTTAGTGCTATTATATTGGTATTAAATATAAATTATAAGTTTTATGAGTGAAATTGATAGAGTTATAAATCCCAGTGAATTAAGTGGTGATAAAGCCTTTGATTTAAGTTTGCGCCCTAAAACATTTAGTGAATATATTGGACAAAGTAATATTAAAACCAATTTAGAAATAACAATTAAAGCTGCGCTAAAAAGAAAAGAACCAATTGAACATGTTTTGTTCTATGGTGCTCCAGGATTAGGAAAAACTACTTTGGCCCATGTTTTAGCCAACGAACTTCAAGCTAACATCAAAGTTACTTCAGGCCCAGCTATTGAAAAAAGTGGTGACCTAGCCGCTATTTTAACTAATTTAAATGAGGGCGATATTTTGTTTATTGATGAGATTCATCGTTTGAATAAAACAATTGAAGAAATACTTTATCCGGCCATGGAAGATTATGCTTTAGATTTGATAATGGGCAAGGGTCCAGGAGCTAGAACTCTGCGCTTAGACTTACCTAAGTTTACTATTATTGGTGCTACTACTAAAGCTAGCATGTTATCTGCTCCACTGCGTGATCGTTTTGGTATTATTCATCATCTAGATTTCTATGATACTTTAGATATTAAAAAAATTGTTGAGCGTAGTGCTAAGATTTTGCAAATTGATATTTCGGAAGAGGCTAGCACTTTGATTGCCGAGCGATCTCGTCGCACTCCACGTATTGCCAACAGGTTGTTAAAAAGAGTGCGTGACTTTTCTGAGGTTGAAGATAGGAGAGAAATAGACGAAGAAATTTGTTTAAAAGCTTTAAAGATTTTGAATGTTGATGAATATGGTCTTGATTATGTTGATCGTAAAATTTTAAATACTATTATTGATAAATTTTCTGGTGGTCCAGTTGGGGTTAATACCTTAGCTGCTGCCACTGGTGAGGATATGGCTACTATTGAAGATGTTTACGAGCCATATTTAATGCAAATTGGATTTTTAGATCGTTCCTCTCGTGGAAGAGTAGTGACCGAAAGGGCAATTAAGCATTTAAAAAAAGAGCTTTAAGTTAAAAGCTCTTCTAGTTTTGGTTCTTTTTTCTTTTCTTCTTTTTCTTCTTTTTTTTCTTTTTTTTCTGGTGCTTCTCTTAGTATTTCAAATAATCCTTTTTTGTGTTTGATTATTAGAAAGATGGAAAATATCGAAAATAGAGAAAAGATAATATTGGGGTAGAATATTATATTGAACCCCGAGAAGTAAAAACATTTGCAGATTGAAAGTGGAACAAAGAATACAAAAAGAATGAGTTGCCACTTTGCTTGTTTTGTTAATTTTTTTTTCATTGTTCTCCCGTTTTTAAAATGAACTAATATAGAATCTTAGTCCTAAATTAAAAAAAAGTCAATTTTATGAATTTGTCCGATTTTTCCTATAATTTACCAGAAGAGTTAATAGCTCAAAACCCAGCGGAAATGCGGGATCATTCCCGTCTTTTAGTTTATAAAAAAGAAAGTGGTGATATTTCTCATCGTAATTTTTTTGATATTATAGAATATTTAAATCCAGGTGATGTCTTGTTTTTAAATAACTCCAAAGTTTTTTCAGCTAGACTGCATGGAAAAAAAGAGAGTGGGGGGCAAGTTGAAATATTTTTGTTAAAAAATATTAATCGAGAAGAAAATAGATGGCAATGTCTTTTGGGAGGTAGAATTAAAGAGGCTCAAACTTTATTTCTAGATAATGGGCTAACAGCTCAAATAGAAAAAAACGAAGACGGTGTTTGGCTTCTTTCTTTTAACAAACAGTATAATGAGTTTATGAAGTTAATTGAAGAAATTGGCGAAACCCCATTGCCACCGTATATTAAAAGAGAAGAGGTGGATGTGTCTGATAAAAATAAGTATCAAACAGTTTATGCCAGTGACAAAAAGATTGGCTCAGCTGCAGCACCAACTGCCGGTTTGCATTTCACCAAAGAATTACTTAAAGAAATATCAGCTAAAGGCGTAGAAATATTAGAGGGTACTTTGCATGTTGGTTTAGGTACTTTTTTACCAGTAAAGACTGAAAAAATAGAAGAGCACAAAATGCACGAAGAAGAAGTTGAAATTGAAGTAGAAACAATCAATAAATTAATTGAGGCTAAAAAATCAGGTAAAAGAATTGTTGCTGTGGGGACAACTTCAGTCCGTATTTTAGAGAGCTTATATTATTTTAATATTATTGATGATTCTGGTTTTGTGGACCAGAATAATTTAAAAAAAAGCAGTATTAGTTTTTCGACTAATATTTTTATTTATCCTGGGTATAATTTTAAGATGGTGGATGGATTAGTCACTAATTTTCATCTACCTAAATCGAGTCTATTATTGTTAATTAGCGCTCTAATTGGTCGAGAAAACGTTTTATCGACTTACGAGGTAGCTATTTTCCAAAAATATCGTTTTTTTAGCTATGGCGACGCAATGTTGATAATTTGATTTTTTGCTCATTTTTTGCTAATTTATAATTAATTATTTATATACTAATTTGAAAGATATGTTAAAAAACATTTGGGAGTTTTTGAAAATTGTTATTATTTCATTGGTGATAATATTGCCTATTAGATATTTTGTAATACAACCATTTTATGTTAAGGGAGCTTCTATGGAGCCAAATTTTCATGATCATGAATATTTGATTATTGATGAAATTTCATATCATTTTAATACCCCTCAAAGAGGGCAAGTTATTGTTTTTAGATATCCGCAAAATCCGCAAGAGTATTTTATTAAAAGAGTTATTGCTCTGCCAGGGGAGACTATTGAATTTGTTGATGGTTCTATTCGTATTTATAATAAGGAAAATCCAGATGGCTTTATCCTTGACGAAAAAAAATATTTATCCGATACTGTAAAAACTTATAGTAATGATGAAGAGCCTATTACTTTAAGCAATAATGAATATTTTGTTTTAGGGGACAATCGTTATTCTTCTAAAGATTCTAGAATCTTTGGTCCTTTAGATAAAAGTTTTGTCACTGGGAAGGTGATGCTTCGTGGTTGGCCTTTTTCACGTTTTGTTCTTTTTGACTATTCCGATATTTATTCTAAGTAATTAATTATATAAATAAAATTAAAAGTATGGGACGCAAAAAATTAAGTGACAAAAAAAATACCTCAGTTAAAGCTAAAGAGAAGAAAGTGGTTAAAAAGAACCATATTGCTCAGCCTAAGAAGAGAGATCATCAAAAGAATTTACTCCGCGTTTTAGGAACTAAAGATATTGTTTCAGCTGATTACAAATTTCTTAATCCTTTAATTAAAAAACTAGAAGACACAGCTACTAACTATAGTTTTTCTAAAATGGAGACTCCAATTTTAGAAGACAGTTCTTTATTTAAAAAGTTTTTTGATAAAAACAAGAATAAAATATTGTTTTCTTTGGAGCCAAAAGGAAATGAAAAATTAGTTTTACGTCCTGATTTAGTACATGGTTTAGTTAGATCTTTTGTTGAAAATGGTCATATTAATGCTTTAGAAAAACCATATAAATTCTTTTCTTGGGGACCAGTTTTTCGTCAAGAAAAAGTTCGAGGTGGAGTTTACCGACAATTTTCTCAGTTTAATTTTTCTATTATCAACGACCCCAAACCCGTTACTGATGCTTTTATGATATTCTTGGTTTATAATATTTTTAAAGAATTACAAATTGATGTTCAAGTTCAGATTAATAGTTTAGGTAATGCTGAAACTCAAAAAGAATTTTTACACAAGTTTTCTAAATTTTTAAAAGAAAGAGGACGACGTTCTAAATTGTGTTCAGAGTGTAAAAAGAATATGTTGAAATCACCGGCCTTGTTGTTGGAGTGTCAAGAAGAAGAATGTCTTAAAGTTCGTAGCGAAATGCCACAAATAACTGATTTCTTATCTGAAGAAAATAATGCTCGTTTTTATAAAACCATGGAGTTTTTAGATGAGTTAGAAATTAATTATAATTTTAATCCTTATTTAACTCGTGACTTAGGATATTATAATGATCTTTATTTTGAAATCTGGCCAGTTGATAAAGATGGAGAAGTTAATTCTAAATTTGTTTTAGGCCGAGGTGGTCGTTATGACTTGGCTTTTTCTAATTTTGCTAATAAAGAAATATCAATGATTGGCTTTAGTGGGGGATTGGACAGAACTTTGATTAAAGCTAAAGAAAATAACTTTTTAATGGAAGATGATAGACCGGTTGTATTTTTGGCTCAAATAGATTCTTTTGCTAAAGCTAGTTCTATGACTTTGTTTAAAGAGCTACTTAGCAAGGGGTTTAATGTTAAACAAGCCTTTCATTTAGATGGTTTAAAGGAACAATTGGAAGAAGCTCGTAATTTTAAGTCAAAAATAGTGCTAATACTAGGTAAAAAAGAATTGGCAGAAGAGACAATACTTTTTAGAGACACTGATTCTGGAGTGCAGGAAATAATAGCTCGCAAAGATTTAGTTTCTCGTTTAGAAAAGGGGCTTGAAAATTAATAAATACTGTGTTATATATTAATTGTTATAATTAAACAACCAAATTTGGTTAATATTAGAAAGGAAGGTGTTTTATGGCTGATTTAAAGAAAAAGAAAGGTGAAAGTTTTGAATCTTTTTTACGCCGTTTTAAAACTGGTTTAAAGAATAATAAAAGATTAGAAACTTTTCGCAAGAAACAAACTTACAGCAGAAAAAAAACTAAAGTTCAATTGAAAAATTCAGCTTTGGCCAGAATTGAAATTGGTAAAAAGTTTGAAACTCTACGTAAGACCGGTAAGCTAAAAGATAATAAATAATTTTATCTCAATAAAAAAGAAGCTACTTT
>CAYTEZ010000036.1:0-7166 GCA_964437025.1 uncultured Gammaproteobacteria bacterium | reverse complement strand
CGTTCTCTACAGACAACACTCCGCGCACCTGCTGGAAGACTGCCTCCATGCACCAAAAACAACCGCCACCAAGAATAATAGTTTCTGTCATTTTTCTCTCCTAAGACCTTGTTTTACAAGGATTCACAGCCTTTTCAGAACCAAAACACCCTATGGCAATCATTAGTTGATCCGTGTAAAATTCACCTATCAAACAACCAAATTTTAGAGGTCAACTGTGGCAAGTTCACCAGTCAGAGGCATACAAGAAATCCAATGGACTCGCAAAGACGGAACTGTCGGAACTGCCTACCGTGTAAGGATAACCCGTAAAGACTTTAAGGGGCAGAGATCAAAAGTTTTTGATAATTTCAATGAAGCAAAAGAGTATTTAACCCTATCCAAAACAGTCAGAGGAAAAAGGTTAATTTATTCAGTTGAACAAACAGAAGAAGAAAAATATAAATTAGATAACGAAAATAGAAATAATTTCACTTTTGAACATTTCACAAGGTTGTACATTCGTGATTACATTGAAACAAAACCTTCTACAACTGAACTGCAAAGAAGATCAAAAGCGAATATTATTTCTTTCTTCAATACCATTTTGAGAACTTCTATTCTTGATAGAACTAGCACCTATCAAGAAAAAGAAGAATTAGGGATTGGTGATCCAGAAAATCCAATTTATAAATTTTTTGGGACTTATGACATTAGGAAGATCAGTCCTATTGACATAAATAACTACATTAGAACAAGAAAACGAATGGGCATGAAGCCCATTAGCATTCAAAGAGAAATCACTCAAATTTCTAATGTATTCAACAAGGTTAAATATTTCTCTGAATTTCTGGAAGGTTTAAAAAATCCTTGTCGTGATTACGATAGGGATTTGATTAAAAATAACTCACTGAAAAGAGAGAGATTTTTATCAGACGAAGAAATCAAATTTATATTTGACGACTTCAAAAATTATAGCAATCCAGAGCTTTACCAAATATGTAATTTGTCTTTAATAACCTCAATGCGAAGAAGTGAAGTAATCACTTTAAAGCAGGAGCAAGTTAAAGAAAATTACATTCAGCTTATCCATACGAAGTCAGGTAAACCTAGAAAAGTTTATCTAACAAAAGAAGCTCAGGAATTTTTAGTTACTCTAAAACCGAAGACCAAAGACGGGCGATTCTTCACCTATACGATTACTGGTTTTGATCGAATTTTTAGGGCTCAGGTTTTAAGATTGAAACTTGACTTGAAGTTTCACGATTTTAGAAAAACCTCTATTTCAAGAACACTTTCAAAAGCTGATGGCAATAGTCTACTTGTTGCAAATATTCTTGGTTTTTCGTCAGTTAGAAAATTTGATGAATTGCATGTTAGAAGTCGTTTAATGACCACCGATACACAACTAGGAGCATTGCGAACTTTTGGACATGACAATCCAGATATTACGAACAAACACTATCTTAGTCCGATTCTTGAAGAGGTTAACCATATCAAAAGGTTGAACCAACTAAGGGAAAAGCAACAGCAAAACACTATTAATTTAGAAGAAAAAGAAGAGCTTCTTCAACTTCTTTTAGTGCTTACCAAATGATCAATAAAGGAAACTTAATGTCTAAAAATCTATCCACTCTATACGAGGAAGCTGGAAGAGCCTTACACAAGGCTCAACTTGTTGAATACAATCTAGTTTCTCTAATGATTCTATTCTCAAAGATAGAAATCTCAAAACCCATAGAAGCAGATCCAAACTATTGGTCAAAAAAGACATTAGGTCGGATTATTAAAGAATCAATTAAATCAAACCCTATTCCAGAAGATACAAAATTGTTTCTTGAAACTCTATATGAAGCAAGAAACCACTTAGCCCACAAACTCTTTATGGACACTGATATGACCAATGAAGCTGGGATAGATCGAGCGATCCGCGAAGTCAGATATATGCAAGAGATTTTTGATCGTGGTCATACCTTGATAGAGGAAATTATTAAAAATGTCGCCAAAAGTGAATTTTCCATAGATACAGATGAAATAAAAAGAGAAGCAACCAAGAAAGTATTAGGTTAATATTCAAACAACCATTAACGGAAGGCAGGACTTACAATGACGAAGAAAACAATTAAGGTAATCGGATTTACCTTATTGACCACCATTTCAATGCTAGCCCATTCGGCTAGTTTCGATTGTCAAAAGGCAAAATCAGTTAATGAAAAATTAATTTGCCAAGATGAAGATCTTTCAAAATTAGATGATGAATTGGCAGTAATTTACAAGAGTGCCATTGCAAAATCAGAAACCCCAAGAGATCTGATTACGAATCAAAGAACTGCATGGAAGCAACGAGAAACAGAATGTTCGTCGAAATCATGTCTTCTTGATTGGTTCGCACAAAGAAAGGCTTTTTTTGGTGGAAGCACTGCCACTTCTATTAAAACAACAAAGCAGAGTGCGCCAGAACAACCAAGTAAAAAAGTAGAAGAGCCATTCCCTAATAATGTGAAAACAACATGGTCATACAAGCCATTTGCAATTCTCTCAAGTAAGCTTGGTAAAGAAATGAGCGACGTATCGATTGCAAAGAAATTCGTATGTAAATCACCTACCGAAACATTACAGGAGTCTATGGAGCTATTGCAGAACTATGATTTAGTTGATACCAGCAAGACAGACGGCACATTGACCGTAACTTCATTCCGTGGAGTCCAACAAGGAAAAAGAGTAACCGTTTCACTAGCAGTTGATGAGCAAAGTCGCCCAAGGATAGTACGATATATTTTAGTTGATGGAATGCCTGCTCTTAACTGCTATTGAAATTAAAAAAACAAAGCCCCATTTCTGGGGCTTGATTTTTTTGGATAACCTGTTTTAATGAATAGTGACCAAACCATAACAAAAAAAGGTGTCCTATGTCATTAAATATAATCAACAATAATTCAAATGTCAATAACCCAGAAAAAGAACTTGATTACTTCACTCTCAATAAGCGAGTATTCAATGAGCTTGTTTTAACAAGTAGGCCAAAACTCGTTCTATATCAAATAATTTCATATCTTGCTTGTAAAGTCACTTATAAAAATGGTCTTGTTGGTGTTCATAGTGAAATTCATAAAACAGGTTTAGCAAAGGAACTAGGCATAAACGAAGGTCATATAACAAGATACCTAAAACAACTCGAAAATTTAAACTTCATTAAATTATTCAACACTACCCCACTTGTCTTGCAGGTGTTAGAAGTTCCACAGGCACCAGTTTTTAACGACATTAAAGGGTTATTGCTCTATGTTCATATGAACCCACAGCAATTTAATTTTCATAGAAATTTGAATAGAAAAATAGCATTCTTTGAAACCTTCAAGGAATATAATTCTCAAATTCTTGTAGATAAAATAAAAAATGCAGAAGTTCCAGAGGATCATCCAAGCAATCCAACGATTGAAGAAATAGAAGACATTTTTGGTTTCAAAAAATAATCCCCGAAAGGGGATTTTTTACGACCTCATAGAAGTAAAACACTCATAAGTCAATAACCAAAAAAACTCAGGGAACCCCTTCAAGGAAGCCCCGGCGATACTGATTTTAAAGGCTTCACGATTGATAGGTGAAGCCCCTCATGGAAGTCTCTATAAATCTCATGGAAGCCCCACAGGCATTGATTTAAAAGACTTCACGATTGGTCATGGAAGCCCTTTTTGTATGTTTGATAAAGAATGTTTGACAAATGCAGGATAAATACAATCATTCTTCTATTAAATACATACCAATCATTGAGTATATATTAAACACTTAAACCTAGAATTAAAAATAATTTCCCTGCGACGAAAATTTTTCACCGTCCAAATACAAAAGCCACTCAATGAGTGGCTTTTTTGTTTTAGAAGGACCTGGGCGAGCCAGTCCAATTCACTACCGTGATCAAACTTCGGAAACTTACTTCCATTGATCGTCAATAAATTCTTCTTGTTTTGTTTCTGGCTGACAATTTAGTTCAACAAGGTCAATCATAGTTGCTTCAATCTCTTTTCCATAATTATGAGAGAGTTGAAGTAATTTTTCATACACCTCTTCACCAAGAACCTTTTTTAAGATTGTAAGTTTTTGCTTCTTTTCTTTTTCAATAAAAATATCAACAGCATTTCTTACCACCAAAGACATATTTGAACCATTGGGCTCTACATGTTCCTTGTTCAAATATTCAATTTGGTCAAACCTCAAAAATACTGAAATCTTTGTATGCTCTTTTTCAAATTTACTCTTAACCTTGCCCATTTTTTCTTGTTCTAAATTTTCCATAAATTCTCCTTGATATAAATTTATAGTAGCAACTCGAAATAAGTAAGCAAGAGGTCGAAGCTATCGAATCGGATTTAATCGGACGGGTCTTTTGTCTTCGACACCTTTCAAATCATCTAAAAAATCAATCGGATTAAATCAGACAAACAACATAAAACAAATCGGATTAAATCAGACCACTCTAAAAACCCATCTTCTCCAATCGGATTAGCAACCACTTTTCTAAATTAAATTCTCTTTACTTTATCCTCTCAAATCAGCTATCGACTTTTTTGACGGCTATTTACAATCAAAAATAAAACCCTATGATTAAACCAAGGATAAAAATTTAATTCAAGCAAGGCTACTAGCTGATACGGGCTAAAATAATTTTCAATTATTTTTCCCTTTCAGTTAGACTTTTCCGGGGTTCCCCCCAGTCCCCTTTTAAGGAATTAATAAAAAGAAGAAGAGATTAAATCGGAGGCAAATTATGGAAGATAAAAATAAGAACAAGGTTCAGCCAAAAATAAAGTCAGGTAGAACTAACGACGATCACACTTACAAAAGAACTTGCAGTTTAGATATTAAATTAAGCCCATACGAGAAGGAGCTAATTGAAAATAAATATGATCAAGCAGGCTTCAATTCAATGTCTTCTTATGTCAGACATTGTGTTTTTGACGGGACAGAAGAAAGAATTGATAATTTTTTGAGTGAACGATTTAACTTCAAAATCTTACAGCAACCATTTTTGACCGAGCTAAATCGAATCGGCACCAATGCCAACCAGTTAGCAAGAAAAATAAATTCAAATAAATTTATCACCAAAGAAGACAAAGTTTTTATCTCAAATCAACTTGATCTATTTATTGGCGACATAAAGGCAATTAAAGATTTAATTGAATCTCAAACAGAAAGTCATAAAAAATAGGAAGGTGTTTTTATGGCTGTAATGAGTTTCAACAAATCTTCCAAATCAATAATGAGTGCTGTAAATTATTTTGAGTCTGATAAGGATCACACTAACACTATTAGAAAATTTAAACCTATCCCAGTCTTTGGGGATAGAGATCGCATTGAGAAACTCGAAAAATTAGCCAAAGAATCAGGAATAGAGAACACTCATTCTTCTTTAACAATTTCTTTTCGTGATAATGAATTCTCTGAATTTAAGAATCCAGACGGTTCGTATGATCAAGAAAAATTGATCCCAGCAATGAAAGAAATCATTAAGGATTTTCGTGAAACTTGGTTCCCTGGAATGAAGAACGATGAAAATTTTGCCGACTTCTGGAATGTGCACACTAATAAAGGAAACATTGAATTAAATTGTGCCTTCTTAAAAATGGAATTAACCACAGGCAAGGCATTTAATCCGTTTCCACCTGGTGAGCTTAACAAAGATATGAGAGATTGCTATGTTGATCTACTCAATGACAAATTTGGATTTGATAGAGTGGTAAGAAATCCGTTTTCAATTTCTCATAATGATATGGAATTGAAAGACATACAGAATCCAAGCGAAACAGTCAAAAGATTTAAAGAGGTTATTAAGCCCAAAAAGAATGAAATCCAAAAATTTCTAACCAGTCAAATTCTTGACCATAAAATTAATTCAAGAGAAGAATTGATTGAAACTTTACAGCAACATGGTGAAGTGAAATTTCTGGACAAAGAAGAAGATAAAACAAGATATAACTATATTTCATTTATCCCAGAAGGATCAGAAAAAGCTATTCGCCTTGATGGCCCTATGTTCAAAAAAAATGTAGATTTTAATGAATTAAGAACCGAGCACAAAAACAATGTAGCAATGGAGAAAAATGATTCATTGAAGCAGTTATCAAATGAAGAAAGAACTTCAAAAGTTGAGAAGTTGAACAAGCACAAGGAAATTCAGAAGGGTTTTAATGAAAAATTAAAAGGTTCAGGTGTTAAAAAAATCAAGAAGAACACTGGTAGAAAATATTTACCCAAGAGTAAGCAGTCCAAGACTGTAAAAAATATCAAGAATAAAAATTCTAATGGTAGTCAGGTTAAGCAACAATCTAAACAACCACAATCAGCAGAAGAACAACCTGACTATGTAAAAATTAACACAGAGAAAAGAATCAAAGAAGAAAAGGTTTCTTTAAAAACTGATGAAGCTCAGGTCAAACAGGATAATAAAGATCAGGTTAAAAACAAACCTACTGATCCTATAATAATTAAAAATAGCGACAACAAAGAATCCAAGTCTGAAAGTTACAAACCTTCAATATCTGCTTTTAGCCAAGTAGCTACAAACTCAAATGCTTCATTGTTAACGGTTCAGATCAATCAAGTCTTATTTTCAAAATTAAGTCTTGAATTACAAATCGGCAGTTTGAGTATTTACAAAGAATCCGATATTAAGAAAATTTTTGAACTCAAACAAAAAATTGCTGAACTAGAACAGCAGATCGCTACTTTAAAAGCGAAACAAGAACAAGCAATTGAAGCAGAGCTTATAAACCAAAATGCCAATAGGTTTAAAAATAGCAATAGCTCTATGAAATTGAGAGTTTGATTCCTACTTCATTTCTATGAATGGATCATTCACAGAAATAAAGCAGGCCCATTTAAAAACCACCCCATAGAAGCGATTTAAACGGTCATAGAGCCGTTTTTCCCGATAGGGTGAGGGATCTGGACCAGCTCGTCTGGGTCCTTCTAACTCGTGAGGTCCTTGGGGACCGGCACCAGCCAAGGGGACATGCACAGTGAAAAATTCACCAATTGAACAACCAATAAAAAAGAGCCAATAAAATTGGCTCCTTATAGATCAAACACTTATCTTTGTTTTATTGCGATAAAACTACATAACTAGGTTTATAGACACCAAAAACAACCACCGCCAAGAACAATAGTTTCTGTCATTTTTCTCTCCTAAG
>CAYTEZ010000035.1:4717-7463 GCA_964437025.1 uncultured Gammaproteobacteria bacterium | reverse complement strand
TTTTTATTTTTATAAAAAATATGGAAGAAATTATCTTTTTCTAAAACTAAGTCTTTTAAAATAATATACTTTTCAAAAATATCAGCCACTTCTTGAATCTTAGTTTCAGGAATTGCATTATTTTCTAAGTACCCAGCTTGGATTAATTCGGTTAGAAGATGCAAGGCTATTTCCTTACTTTCAGTTTTTTTAAGTAATCCATCAATTAAAATATGTCTTTTAAAAATACGCTTAATGGCATTCTTTCTAAGCAAATGATCATCATCATAATCAACTACATTTCTTACCTTTTCATAAACCAAAGCTAGCTTAGAGGTCATGCTAGAAACAGAGATATTATTGGAATTATCAACATCCTTTTTATCTAGACCATTCTTTTTGATATAGATCAATTGAAAAAGCCTCTTAGCTGGAATACTTAAACTAAGAGAACCCTCTTTCTTTTTTATCAAGTTGGGGCTAACCATATTATATTTCTTAATGTTTTATTAGATATTATTATACTACTATAATTTAAATAAAATATCAATGCTCTATTGACTTATTTTCATTTATTTACTATTATATACCCGTGAGCCTCAAAGGCTTTTTTAATTACAATTTTCTTAATAAATATGCATTTTTTAACCAAGTATTTTAAGGAATCTCTAGCCGAACTAAAAAAGGTTAGCTGGCCAACAAAAAAAGAGACTTATCGCTATACTATTATGGTTTTTGGCTTAAGTATTGCTTTAGCTGTCTTTTTAGGCGCTCTAGACTTTGTTTTTAACTTAGGTTTAGAGGAATTACTAATAAAATAAAGATAATTTTCAATTACTATGGCTAAACAAAATTTAAATCAAGGCCGACGTTGGTACGTTCTACACACCTACTCTGGTTATGAAGAAAACGTAGCCTATAACTTAAAACAAAGAATTGAAACACTGGATGCTGGTGATAAGATTTTTAATGTTTTAGTTCCGATTGAGAAAAAAATTAAAATTAAAAATGGAAAAAGAAAAGTAGTTGAAGAAAAGATTTTTCCTGGATATGTTCTAGTAGAAATGATTGTAACTGATGAATCTTGGTATGTTGTTCGCAACACTCCAAACGTTACTGGATTTATTGGTGTTGGCACTGTCCCTACCCCAATTAGTGAAAAAGAAGTCCAAGGATTACTTAAAAGAATGGGTGTTGATGAACCTAAATTTAAAATTGATATCGAATTGGGTGAAATTGTTAAAATCAATGATGGTCCATTTAAAAACTTTGAGGGAAAGATTACAAATATTGATGAGGCCAAAGGAAAAGTTAAAGTTAACGTTTCCATGTTCGGCCGTGAAACTCCAGTTGAACTAGACTTTCTTCAAATCAAGAAAATATAATAAATAATTATATATAGAAAAATTTGATGGTCTCTATAGACTAGCTTCTTCAAATTTTTATAACAAATATGGCAAAAAAAATATTAACCAAAATAAAATTGCAAGTTACCGGTGGCCAAGCTAATCCAGCTCCTCCAGTTGGTCCAGCTTTAGGTCAACATGGATTAAATATCCAAGATTTCTGTTCAAAATTCAACGACGCTAGTCGTGATAGAATGGGTGAGGTAGTTCCAGTAGAAATCAGTGTTTACGAAGATCGTACCTTTGATTTCGTTATGAAATGCTCACCTGCTTCAGAAATTATCAAAAAAATTGCTGGTATCAAAAAAGGATCCAGCAAACCACTTAGTCAAAAAGTTGCTTCTATCACTAAAGCTCAATTAGCTGAAGCAGCTAAAGCTAAGATGAATGATTTAAACACTAATGATCTAGAAAGCGCTATGAAAATCATGGCTGGAACAGCTAGACAAATGGGTGTAGAAATTAAGGATTAATAATTAATATAGGTGGGAGAAAATTATTTTTCGTTATCACCACTACAAAACTATGGAATTCGACAAAAACAAAAGTTATTCAATCGCAGAAGCTATTGAATTATGTAAAGAATTAAAAAAACCAAAATTTGATGCCTCTATTGAAGCTCACTTCCGCTTAGGAATTGATACCAAAAAAGGTGACCAACAAGTTCGTTCAGCTGTTAGCCTTCCTCACGGAAGTGGAAAGGTTTTAAAGGTGGCTGCTTTCGTTTCTAGTGATAAAGAAAAAGCAGTTAAAGAAGCTGGAGCTGACTTAGTTGGTGGCGAAGATTTAATTGAAGAAATCGCTCGGACTGAAAAGACTGATTTTGAAGTAGCTATTGCTGAAATCGATATGATGAAGCATTTAGCTAAAATTGCTAAAATTTTAGGTACTCGTGGTCTTATGCCATCTCCTAAAAATGATACAGTTACCAATAACCCAGTTAAAGCTGTAGAAGAATTAAAAAAAGGAAAAATTAGCTTTAAAAATGATGATACTGGTAATGTTCATGCTATTATTGGAAAAGTTAGCTTTGAAAACAAGAAATTAGAAGAAAACTTAGTAGCTTTAGTTGAAGCTGTGAAAAAAGTAAAACCAGCCTCTTCTAAAGGTGTTTATATCAAAAATCTAAGCATCAACGTTACTATGGGTCCTGGAGTAAAAGTTTCATTATAACGAACATTCAAATACATAAAAAAGAGCCAATAAAATGGCTCTTTTTTGTTACCTTCTTGACATATATTTAATAATATGATATAATATGTTTGTCACAGTGAGTTCTTTAAAAAACAAGGTTGTTTGGATTAATTACCAAGTCTATCCCCTTTTCAGTAGATTTAGTTATTAATCCAAATTAAATTAAA
>CAYTEZ010000035.1:0-4617 GCA_964437025.1 uncultured Gammaproteobacteria bacterium | reverse complement strand
ATACCCTCAAACTAATCTATTAAATTAGAAAACATAAAGACTAAGGAAAAGAATCACTCCAATAAACACCCTATACCAACCAAACAAAGCAAAACTATTTTTCTTTACAAAGTTTAATAAAAACTTAACACTGAACCAAGCTACGATAAATGAAGTTATAAAACCAACGGCTAACATCATTACTTCCCTACCTGAGAAATTAAAAGCTGTCTTGTATAAATCCATAGCTGAAGCAGCTAACATTGTTGGTACGGCTAGAAGAAAAGAAAATTCCACTATAGCCACACGACTAACGCCTAGTGCTAAACCACCCAAAACAGTAGCAGCTGATCTAGATACTCCTGGAACCATCGCTAGAGCCTGAAAAACGCCGATAATAGCGCATTTAGGGTAAGAGATGTCTTTAGCTTCCAACTCAGCTTCAACTGGCAAATCAGCCTTAATTTCCCTCTTTTCCTTATACCATCTTTCAAAAACAATCATTAAAACACCACCTAAAAACAGAGCTAGAGAGATAATTGGCATACTCTCTTGTAAATAGTTTTTTACCACCTTGTAGAACAAAACACCTAGAATAGCGGTTGGGATAAAAGCCACAAGTATCTTTTTAAAATACAACAACCAATTAGACCAAACCTTTTTCCAATACAGAATGATAACAGCTAAGATAGAACCTAATTGAATGATAACGATAAAACTTTTTAAAAAATCACTTAAACTTAAATTTAATAATCTACTACCTACCAACAAATGAGCGGTAGAAGAAATTGGTAAAAATTCGGTTAAACCTTGAATTATACCTAAAACAAAACTCTGAAAAACATTTAATTCCATAAAATATTATTCTTAATTAAAAATACTGCGATTATGAATTTCTTTCATAATTATATCTCTATCTTGTCCGTACTTATAACGGCTAAGCTGTCTGATATTTTGCGCCATACCCTCACGATATTTACCCATTAATGGCCAAACTGTTTGAAGAGAAAAAGGTCGAACTGCTTGTCCATCAACTAATAATTTAGCAAAACCACCTCGACCAACATTAACTAAATCATATTCATTAAAAACTGGAGCAAATTCTTTTACTAAAAATTCAGCATCTTCTGAACCAACTCTAAAACTAATCATTGTTCCAACGTTTCCAAAAACAGCATCTTTAATTTGAGTATCTTGATTCTTGCTAAGCTGTCCAATATATTGGTGAGCAATATTTAAATTCAAAGCATATTTTCGAGCTTCTGATAATATCTGACAAATAGAATTGGTAGTGAAATTTTGAAACTCATCAATATATAAATAGAAATCTTTTCTTTGTTCTTGTGGAATATCAGTTCGAGATAAAGCTGACATTAATATTTTACCCACAATAATCATACCTAAAAGATAGGCATTGGTCTCGCCAATAGCTCCTTTTGGCAGGTCAACCATAATAATTTTATTATTATCCATCAAATCTCTAAAGTTAAAAGCACTCTTTTGCTGACCAATAATCGGCATCATCATATCATTAGAAACAAAAGGAGTTAACTTAGAAGTAATATATGGCACCATATTAGCTAAGGCTGCTTCTCCCCCAGCCTTTTCTGCTTCTTTCTGCCAGAAATCAACCACCGTTTTATTGCGACATTTTTCTAATTTCATTTTACGAAAATCTTCATCAGCTAAAACTTTAGAAATTTCCATTAATGTTGAACCAGTATCAGGACTATCCATAATTAAAAGCAAAGCATTACGCATGTACTGTTCAAACATTGGACCACCAGTAGCTTTAAGATCATATAATTTATCAAAGATACCAATCATTTCATTAATAACAAAACTCTTCTGCTCTGGATAACGTTCATCATATTCTAACAAGTTTAATCCAATAGGTCTCTTAGTATCTGCTGGAGAAAAAACAATAACATCCTCGGCTCTTTCTGGTGGAATACGATTTAAAATATCTTCTATCAAATCGCCATTAGGATCCATTACGCAAACACCATGTCCATTTTCAATATCTTGAATAGCCATATTATTTAACAAGACAGATTTACCAGTACCAGATTTACCAACAACATACATATGGCGTCTTCTGTCAACACTTTTTAATCTAATGTCAGTTTTGATTCCACGATAAACATTGTATCCAAGTAGAACTCCCTCTTTAGGTACATTATTTGGTGCTGGAGCAGTTTTGGAGGTCAACCAATCAATATTAGGTGTTTCAGTATGAGGTAATGGCAAATGATACATACTAACCAACTCCTGAGTATTTAAAAGAAAACTTTGACTTTCAATAAAGCGACGATAGATAAAATTATCAACAATTTCTTTTTGATTTTTTTTCACTGGAGATTTAAAAGAATTTCCGTATTGATAATAACTATACTCAGAAAAAGCACTGGTAATATTAGCAAAATAGGTTTTGCTTTTAATCGGATCTTTAGAACTGACTATTACTCTCAAATTAACATCCAAACCAGACTTAGAATTTTTCTCTTCCATTTTTTTCAACATCTCTCTTTCCTTCTCTGTTAATTCTTTTTTATTAACTGGATTATTTAAATTATTATCCTTTTCTGGTTTTTTTGAAGATCCAAAAATACCCAAGAATAAATCATAGACAATAAAATTAACTGAACTACTAATAGTAGAGCCACCAATTCTTCTAAGCTCTCCAATATCTTTTTTTTCATAAGCTTTCAAAACAGCATTCTTAATGACTGAATGCCAACCTTTTTTAGCACTACGAACTACATATTGAATAGCAATACTTTCATCATGCTCCAATTTAGACATGACATTAATCAAAGAATTCATCGGATCAGAACTCATGTCTTTATAGTCTAAGAAGGGGTAAATAAAGCTTTTATTAGCCCTTAAATAGGCTGCTAACACCGTTCCCTGAGGATTAAAGGCATTATAATCATCTACCTCTTCAATTGAAGCATCAGGATAATAGGCATGGATTTGTTGTTCTAGATATAAAGATCTATCTTTGGGCGCAGTAATATAAAAAGATATTTTGGAATTAGAGGCTACAACTTCAAAAGAAAAGTTATCCTTCCGACCTAAAAGCCAAGTTTTAAAACCACGAGAAGCTTTTAGTCCGCCAATACTAGCAAAAATAGTTTCTCCACGAGAAATTTCTTCTTGAAGCTTTTGAATATTATCATCCTTGTCTTGATCTTTTGGTTTTTCTTTTGGTAATTTAACCAAAAAAATAACATGATTATTTGCCTTATCTCTAACTGAAAAATATTTTATTATTTTTCTAGCTACTAAAACAAAAACAATGATAAATATCGGGATTAAAAAAAGCAGCCAATTGATCTCATTAAAACCGCTTTCTAAAACAACATCTGTATCAATCATGGATGGACTATTGAAAGTTTCCATAAAATTATTTTTTTAATTTAATTATTTTGTCAGCTTTAATCTTAGCTTCCTGCTCTAAAAAATAACGATTAACTCCAGGAATAATTTTTAACCAAGCTTTAATTAACTCGATTACTTTTTTAACTTTAAACTTAGTATGAGAAATAACTTCTTTTATCTTTAAAACTGTTTTTTCTCCTTCAACTTTAAACTGCTGTTGCTTATCTGTATCCATCTTCAAAAAAACATCAGTTAGTCCTTCTGATAAAATTACATCAATTTTCTTCATTAGCTCTTTATCAGAATCGCTAATCTGAACACTAGCTGTCTTAGCTCTTTGCAAAGCTTCACCTGATTTTTCTAAAGCCTTTTTTGCTTCTGCCCCAGAAGATAAATCACTCTCTCTTTTTTCACCAACTTTCTCTAAGCCAGATTCTCTACTTGCATCTAAAACTTCCTTTTTCTTACCCAAAAAAGAACCCTCATTTAAAGAATTAATCTTCTCTCTCTCTTCAAAAGCTTTTTTAAAATCTTGAGCCATAAAATTTATTCAACTTTAATAGCTTCTACTGGACAGCTATTAGCGGCGTTTCTAGCACAATCAGCATCTTGTTGGCTAATTACTTCCGACTTACCAGCTGAGTTAATTTTGAACACTTTTGGACACATATTGGCACACATTCCGCATCCAATACAAAGATTTTGATCTACTTTAATTGACATAAAAATAAACAATTTACAAGCAAGCTTCTTGCTTCTAAATTTTCAATAAATTATTATATTTACACCCCAATTATACTACATTTAGAAATAATTGACAAGTAATTTTAAGTTTGATATATTAGATAGGTACTAAAAATATACAAATAATTGATAAAACTATTTTAATCTATAATTAACTGATAATTAAGGTAGTTTTTTAAATAGTATGTCACATAAGAATTCAGCCGGATCTACCTCGTTGGGCCGAGATTCGGAAAGTAAACGTCTAGGTGTTAAATTATCAGATGGTCAAAGAGCTAAGACTGGAGCTATAATTATACGCCAAAGAGGAACTAAATATCATCCTGGACAAAACGTTGGTATAGGAAAGGACGATACCCTGTTTGCCACTACCACTGGAACTGTTAAATTCAAGACTAAAAAATTATTGAAGTTTGACGGTAAATTACAGAGAAACAAAATTGTTCATGTAGTTAAGGCTTAAACGCATTAAATAGAAAAACTTCCGTTCATCACGGAAGTTTTTTTGTT
>CAYTEZ010000034.1:0-7582 GCA_964437025.1 uncultured Gammaproteobacteria bacterium | reverse complement strand
TCTTTTTTGTACAAAGTATTATCATCAAAGTTCTTTACCACATACAAAATATTTTTCTTGTAATCAAAACCAGAAACATAATATGGTCCACTACCACCAACTTCAATTCCCCTTCTTTGACCAATGGTGTATAAAGGCAAGCCTTGATGCCGAGCAATAAATTTATTATCTGGTTGCAATATAATATCACCCTCTTTTAATTTTAAATATTTCTTTAAAAAATCATTATGGTGTTTTCCTGGAATAAAACAAATCTCTTGACTATCACTTTTTTTAGCAACTATTAATCCTGCCTTTTCAGCTATTTTTCTAACCTGAGGTTTTTTGTATTTAGCCAGAGGAAATAATAGCTGAGCTAATTGTTTTTGATTAAAAGTATAGAGAAAATAGGTTTGATCCTTGTCCTTATCAAAAGCTTTAAACATCCTATATTTTTTACCCTCTTTCTGTAAATCTACATAATGGCCAGTAGCTACATAATCGAAACCTAAAGTCTTGGCGTACTCCAACAAGGCACCAATTTTTACCTTCTTATTACAAACAACACAAGGATTAGGTGTTCTGCCACCTTTATACTCATCTAAAAAATTGTCTACCACTTCTTGCTTAAACTTCTTAGAAAAATCTAAGGTATAAAACTTTATACCTAAATGAGAACAAACTTTTTTGGCATCCATTTGTGACTCTAGAGAACAACATTTGTTTTCAGCTTGTTTTTCACTATTATCTTTCCAAAAATTTAAAAAGATACCGGAGACATCATAGCCAGCATCTAACAAAAGTTTAGCGGCTACCGCTGAATCTACTCCGCCGGAAACCGCTACTAGAACTTTCTTTTTTTTAGTTGTTATCTTTTTTTTATTCATGGTCTTTCTTTTCATTAACACAATCAGAGAAAACATCTAAATATCTTTTAGCTGTATCCTTCCAATTAAACTGGGCTGCTCTAATCTTACCTAGATTAATTAATCTGTTTCTTATATCCTCATCATGCAAGCAAAGTCTAATAGCCTCGCTTAATTCTTCACTTTTATCAGGATTAACAAGCAAAGCGGCATCACCTAAGACTTCTGGCAAAGAAGAGGTATTAGAAGAAACGACTGGCAAACCAAAATGCATAGCCTCAAGTGGTGGAAAACCAAAACCTTCATAAAAAGAAGGATAAACAAAAACCTCTGCTTTTTGGTATAATAATGGTTTTAATTCATTCTCCACATAACCAATAAAGCGAATATCATCTTTATACGGTGATTTTTCCCATTCATCTCTAATTTTTTTAGTTTTCCAACCCCAAGCCCCAGCCAGTATTAACAATACATCTTCACCACCATCACGTAGTTTATTATACGCTTTAATTAAACCAACAATATTTTTTCTAGGTTCAATTGTTCCTAGATAAAATATGTATTTTCTATTAATACGAAAACGGTCTTCTAAATATTTCTCATCATACTCATTCTTAGCTTCCAAAATATCCTCTGGTAAACCAGAATAAATAACCTCTATCTTTTCTTCAGGAATATGGAGGAGTTCAATAATATCATTTTTAGTATTTTCTGAAACGGCTACTACCTTATCAAATTTCTGTAGTTTTTTGGATAAATTTAAAGATTTATGCCAAAAGTTTTTTCGACGACTAAAGAATTCTTCATAACGTAAAAAAGATAAATCATGTACTGTAATAACGCTTTTAGTTTCAGAAGAAAAAGAAGAAAAATTAATATGGGGTGAATAAAAAATATCGGTTCCACCAACCACCTTATCTAACTTAGGCCAAGAAAAGACTCTTTGCAAAAAATAATTAAATAATTTATTAGGATAAGATGTTTTTATTACTTTAAAAGAAATTTTTTCTACCAAATCGGAATTAAGGTCACTTTGAGAAAGATTAACATCATTTTCTAACTCTTCAAAATAAGCTAATTTCTTTTTCTTAAAAGAGTTATAAAAAAAATAATAAGCATTACGCCTATCAACTTTTATCAAATTTTTTATCAACTGAAAGGCAAAATTAGCCACACCGCTGTATTGTTTATCGAGTAAAACCCTGATGTCCATACCTATTCTCATAAGAAATTTAATTTAAATCCGGTCTTAATTTCTTAATAAACTCCCGGATGTTGTTTTCAAATTTATCCACTGAAAAATTCTGAGCGTGTTCCCTAATAGCAAGTGAATTCCATTTGTTAGGATTAGATTTTAAATCAGTGCAAAACTTTTGTACAGCTTGACTCAAAGACTCAACTGTTTGTTCGGTAAAGAATGTTCCGGTCTGACCTTCGATAACAGTCTCAAGTGCCCCGCCTTTTTTGTAGGCAATAACTGGTCGGCCAGAAGCCATAGCTTCAACCTTAGAAATACCAAAGTCTTCTTCTTGTGGATGAATAAAGGCTAAGCATTTATTCATTAAACTAGCCTTTTCTTCGTCAGTAACACGACCTAAAAATTCAATATTAGAGCAATCTTTAGCTATCTTCTTTAATCTCTTTAAATCCACGCCATCACCAAATACCTTTAGCTTGTAATCCGCTCCCAATTGTTTAAAGGTCTCTACTACCAAATCAACTCTTTTGTATGGCGCTAAACGACAACCAATTAAAAAATAATCACCTAGTTCAGAAGCAATAGAAAACTTATGAGTTTCAACCGGTGGATAGATAATCTCAGATTCTCTCTTATAGTATTTCTTTATTCTATCTTGAACAGTTTTAGAATTAGCAATGAAATAATCAACCCTATCAGCCGCTAGTCTATCCCAAATTCTAATACGACTTAAAATCATAGAAGCCACTTTCTTTATCAACTTATTATACTTTAATTCATTAATATATTGATGAGTATCACTCCATAAATATCTGGTGGGAGTATGACAATAGCAAATATGGGTAGTATCTGGAGTAGTAATAACCCCTTTAGCAAAGGAACTAGTATCAGAAATAACCACATCATATTCCCTTAAATCAAAGAATTCTACTGCCATTGGCATAAAAGGAAGATACCATTGATAAAAGCGAACACCTCCAGGCATTTTTTGAATAATAGAAACATCTATTTTGCGATTAGGATAACGATGCTCAACATTCTTTTTGTCGTATAATAAGGTATATATTGGAGCTTCCTTAAACATACCACAAAAAAACTCTAACACCTTTTCGGCGCCACCATCTTGAGCTAAATGATCATGAATTAAAGCTACTTTCATAAATTTTAAATTATTCTGCCTTTCTGTTTTTAAAAACAGCTAAAGGAGTACGAAGCAAGATTGACATGTCTAAAAGCAAAGACCAATTTTCAATATAATAAACATCAAGTTTTACCTCTTCTTCAAATAATAAATCACTACGACCAGAAACTTGAGCTAAACCAGTTATACCTGGTTTTACCGTTAAAGTCTTTTTATGATGTTGTTCATATTTAGCTACTTCTTCTGGTAAATGGGGTCTTGGGCCAACTAAACTCATCTTCCCCATAAAGACTAAAAATAGTTCTGGTAATTCATCAATGCTCCAGCGTCTAATAATACGACCAACTCTAGTTACTCGAGGATCATCTTTAATCTTAACCATGGGACCGTCAGAACGAATATTTTTAGATGATAATTCATTATAACGCATACTATCAGTTCCAGGAATCATTGATCTGAATTTAAAATATCTAAACATTTTACCACCTTGTCCAACTCGAAAAACTGGGTTTCCATCATCGCGACGAGAAAAGAAAATTGGACCATGAGAATCTAATTTTATCATTAACATAGTAAGTAAAATGATAGGTGATAAGATTAAAATTAGAATGGAAGAAATAATAATATCAAAAAGTCTTTTGACAATTCTTCCCCAACCATCAAGTGTTGTTTTCTTTACTTCAACTATTGGCACACCAGCCATTTCCGAAACTTCAGTTCGAAGAACTTTAACTTCTAACAAGTCAGCTACATATTTAAAAGTGATATGATGTTCATTGGCAAAATCATATAAGCGCAAAGTTTCTACCTTACTCAAATTAGGGTCACTTTGAATAATTTCATCAATTCTTTCTTTTTTGTAAGCATTATCTTTGTTAAAGGCAATGATAAACTCAGCTAATTCTTTGGATGTCTCTAAAGAAAAATCACGTACTCTTTTAACCACTTGATAACCAGAATATTTTTTAGAAAAAAATTCTCTAA
This sequence comes from uncultured Gammaproteobacteria bacterium, assembly GCA_964437025.1. Classification (GTDB taxonomy): domain Bacteria; phylum Patescibacteriota; class Patescibacteriia; order Patescibacteriales; family UBA12465. Next base: position 3,414 of record CAYTEZ010000034.1, on the reverse strand, counting down.
TCAAATTATCACCAGTTTTACTAGAACCAACTAAAATAACATTACGTATTCCGATGCCTTGGGCATAAAGTAATTTCTTAATCCAAAAAACAATAGCTCGGCCAAAAGAAATATAAATAATGGCTAAAAACCAAGCCATTAAAACGATAAAACGAGAATCAAATAATTCTCTTTGAAAAAATATTAAAATTGAGACCAAAGCAAAGCCAGCTGAACAAGCTAAAAAAATACGATAAATTTCCTGGCTTAAACGCTTTATCTTATTACTATATAAAGATGAGAAAGCAAATATTATTAACCACAAAACAATGACAAATAATAAAGCTCTAAAATATTCATTGAATGGTAAATCAAAAATAACTGGACGAAGCTCAACAAAGGATTCTGAAAAACGGATATAGTAAGCTGAAACACCAGCTAGTAACAAAAGAGCAAAATCAATCGGAACTAAAATAAAAGAGAAAAACAATTCAATTTTTTTCATATTAAAAAAGTATGTGAAAATATAAATAACTTAAAAAAATAAAACTAAACCAAAAATAAGCCGGATTCTGTCCAGGGCTAAAAGCCCCTGGATGGTTATTTATCTAGGCCCATTATTGCTAATAGGCTCATGCGAGCTACTTTTCGTCATACCCGAAGATATGGTTTGCTCTTGCTCTCTGACAGGGTTTACCATGGCACCTTTGTCACCAAAGGGCAAAGATTGTAACTAGTAAACTAGCATCAATCAACTTTTCACCTTTCCTTCGTCAAAAATTCCGAAGTAGTATTGTCTCTGTGGCACTTTCCCTATCTCCTCAAAAAACTTGAGAAAACGGTGGGCGTTACCCACTGTCAACTAATGAGAGTCCGGACTTTCCTCTATATTTACCAGTAAAATAGGCAAATACAGCAACCATCTATTTGGTCTAATCTTACGAACCTATATTATCAAAAAAAGAGCCCTTAGTCAATTTAGGGCTCTTTTTTTACTTTTAGACAAATAAATAACTAGTTTTTCAAGACTCCGACCACTTTTCCGGCCACTGAGTAAGACTCAGCGTCATCTTGGTGAATATATATTGGGTCATAATTAGAGGTTGAATCTGATAATAACATTATCATTCCTCTTTCTTTATCCTTTTTAAAACGCTTAATATTAGCTGCTCCATCAATAATTGATAAGACGCAATCACCGTTTTCAGGGTTCTTTATCTCAGCATCAATTAGAACATAATCTCCATCATCAATATTTTCTGATCCAACAAAAGCTTTATTCATAGAATTACCTTTAGCCTTAACAACAAAAATATTTTTCTTCTTTTTTAAAATACTAGGTGAGACTTTTAAATATCCTTGAACTTGATCTTCAGCAATAGACAAAGCTTCACCACAATTAGCTACACCATAAATTGGTAAAGATATTAAACCTGATTTTTTATTTTCTTCCTTGGCTAATATCAAAAAATATTTACCTTCTTTATTCTTAAGCAAACCTCTTTTTACTAATTGTTGTAAATGATGTTTTACTATTTGAGGCTTTTCCCGACCTAGACCAATCTCATCTCCAATATCTCTTAAGGTTAATTCTGATAGGTCTTTTTTGTTGGCTAAAGCCATTAATTTTCTTTGTACTTCATGCATAAGATTAATATTTAATTGATTATGCTTTAATTATATGGTTTTTGGAGATTTTTGTCAAGTTTTTCGTCAAAAGTTATCCACAGGCTTTGACAAGTTTTATCTCTTGACAAGCTTTTTTATTTAACCTATAATTAAGATAGAAAATTTATAATAATAATTTAATTAAATTGAACTTCCCTGCTAGCAGGTATTGTTCAATAACAACACTATGAATAAAGAAGTAATTTTCCGAGGAGTTCCTTTCAAAGGTCAATTTCCTTTGAACGCTAATTTCAAAAGCGAACCTGGTGTTTACATTATTGCTGATCGTAAAAACAAAATTGCCGACATTGGAGAGACCGAAAATTTACGTGAAAGAGTTGCTATTAAAAAGAAGGCCGGTTCTTACCTTTGGTTCTACCGCGAACCAAATCTAAAGAACAGAATTAAAATAAAAAACTTTATTAGCCGAAGTTTTCAAATGGCCTAACTTTTAAAAATAACATTAATAAAAAAAACACCCTTGAGCAATCAAGGGTGTTTTTATTTCTCTAACTTAGATTTATTCTAGTCTTCCTTAAACTAGCCCTTAACCTTAAGTGATTAGGAAAAACTTGAGCTACTAAAGCCCAAAAACGAGCGGAATGATTAAATTCTTTAAGATGACATAATTCATGAACAATAATATAATCAGCTAACTCTTCGGGCAAAAATACTATCTTGTAATTAAAATTTAAATTACCTTTTTTAGAACAAGACCCCCAACGAGTTCTTTGATCTCTAATACTAATCCGATTATATTTAAAACCATATTCCTTATTATACTTCTCTAACTTTTTTAAAACCAAAACCCTAGCTTCAGCTTTATGTTTCTGATACTTTAGTTTATCACTAACACTAGTTTTTCTACGGCGCCTAACGATTCTAGGTGAACCAGTTAGTAGCCAATGAATTAAATCATTTTTCCTTAACATAATATCATTCTAGATTATTTCAGAAATTAAGGCAATAAAAAAAGGATTGTCTTAGACAATCCTTCAATAGCTATTTAGCTATTATTTTTTTCTAGAAGAATGAGATCTGTTATTTCTAGCCCCTTGAACAAAAGTGTTTTTTTGAAAAGAATAATAATTATTCTTTTTGCAAACGGTTCTTTTCATTCTTATTTCTTTAGAATCTTCTGATTCTTTTTTAATAGTTTTGGGACAAAAAATTTCTCTAAGCCAATTAATAAAAATTCTTTTTTTCATGATGATATTTTTTAAAAACTAGTTATGATTTCTAAACCTAAAGCTTTGTTATTTATCAAAGCTTCTTTGGTAACATAAATAAATCCAGTAATATTTTCTTTTTTCTCTCTTTTATCAAAGAAACATTCTGGATAATCAGGAAGAGTAGAAAAGAAGACTGGATATTTTTCTTCTTTCTTTCCATCCTCATCTTCAATGATAACCTTTCTACCAAAGAAACTACCTTCATATTTTGATAGTTCTGGCACTAAAGCTAAAAGAATTTCTTCGCTTACATTGGAGTAGATTAAACCCATTTCAGCAGAATTGATTTTAATCATAGCAGACCTACTTCCAAAAAAACTTTTACCCTTGATAGTGTTGTCATAGATCGTTAGACCTTTCGTGGGTTTTTCAACCTCGTTTAGTTTAAGGCTGTGTTTTTCACCAGCTGTTAAGATTGGTTTTTCAATTCTTTCTTTTTCCTTTTTTTTCTTGTTAAATAACGACATTTTTCCTTTTTTTAATGGTTTGTACTGATTAGGAATTAGATGATAACACCAAAGGATTTTAATGTCAA
>CAYTEZ010000033.1:0-7713 GCA_964437025.1 uncultured Gammaproteobacteria bacterium | reverse complement strand
TGGCCATTAAAACGGTAATAATAATTCCTTTTTTCATTTCCTTTTTTTGTTTTTTTGTTGTTGTTAAATATATTTTGACTAATTACTAAATCTATCAAAAAATGGATAAACTTGGTAATTAATCAAAATAATAACAACATTGTTAATGTTCTAGGCACGCTTACATATTATACAATATATAATAATATTTGTCAATGGTATAGAAAAAGGCTCTTTTTGAGCCCTTTTATTGTTATTACTATAGCTATGCTGTCATAACCATAAGAGCGACAAAAACTATTAATATTATTACTAAAGCAATAATAAATTTCCGGTTAATTATTTTTTCTCTCTTTTCCATAATTATTTAATTTTTAAAGTGATTGATATTTGAATATAGTTCAAAAATATATTTTAGTCAATAGATTTTTTTGCGCTTTCACCAGCAATAAAACCACTAGTCCAGGCTATTTGCAAATTATATCCACCAGTGGGTGCATCTAAATCTAGTATTTCTCCAGCTAAATAAAGATTCTTAATTATCTTAGAAGCCATAGTTTTTGCATCTACCTCTTTTAAATTAACTCCGCCAACAGTAATCATAGCTTTTTCAAAGCCAGAGACTCCTGAGATTAAGAATTTAACATTTTTTAAACAATCAAGTAATGCTAAAAATTCTTTTTTATTTATCTCTCCAGTTTTTTTCTTCTCCTCTATCTTCAAAGATGAAAGAATATGGTCAACCATTCTTTTAGGTAGTAATAATCCTAAAGAGTTTTTTATACTTATCTTTGAATTGTTTAAAAAAATATTTTTAATTCTTTTCTCTAATTCTTCCCTACTTTCTTCTGGGAATAAATCAAGGCTTAGCTCTAAATCTTTTTCTCCTTTTATGCCTCTACTCAGATTTAAAGCGCTGGGACCGCTAAGTCCTTCCTTGGTAAACAGCAAATCACCTATCTCGGTAGCTATCTTTTTTCCACTACCAAAAAGAGTTAGTGAAATATCTTTAAGGCTTAAACCCTCTAAGCCCTCTACCCTGTTTTTAACAACTATTTGGCTTAAAGCGGGATAAATATCAGAAATACTATGACCAGCCTTTGAGAGCCAATTATACGCCTCTCCGGTGGATCCAGTTAAGGGATAGGACTTGCCTCCAGTAGCAATAATCACTGTTTTTGTCTCAACTTTTTTGCCATCTTCTAAAACAATAGCTGAGACTAAATTATTTTCAATTAGTAGTTTCTTAACCTTAGCTTGATAGATAATATCAACCTTATTCTTCTTTAAATTATCTAGAAAAACTTGCAAAACTTCTTTGGCTGAATCACTTACTGGAAAAACTCGACCATTATCCTCTACCTTAGTTTGTATTCCTAAATCTTTCAAAAAAGAAACCATATCAGTTGAAGAGAAGCGACTCAAAGCTGACAAAAACCAAACACCATTCTTCCCTATTGCTTTAACCATATCCCTTTGAGAAGCAGTATTAGTGATATTACATCTACCACCACCAGACATTAGTAGTTTTATACCAGCAGAAGAATTCTTTTCTAGTATTACAACCGAAGCTCCTAGTGAAGAAGCTTTTAAAGCCGCCATTATTCCAGCTGGACCAGCACCAATTATACCAATGTCATATTTCTTCATTTATTTAATGATTATATTGTTTAGCGGAAAAGATATGAGAATCTTCGGGATGAGAATTTTTTGAAAGTAGTAGTAAGTCAGAGTTACCAAAATGAAATTTAAGCAAAACCTCTTTCCAATCTAGATTGTAATAGGCGGCATAAATCATTTTGCCAATATCTCCATGAGATACTAACAAAATATTTCCGGCCTCATTCTCTTTTTCTATTCTTTCTAAAAGTCTAGCACCTCTTTCTTTTAATTCTGGAAAAGTTTCTCCCTTTAAAGGAGAAAGTGCATAGGTTATTATCTCAGCTTTCAAAACATTTGGTAGACACATCTCTACTCCTTCTGATATTGTTTTCCCAGTAATTACACCAAAATCACGTTCAATTAAATCTTCCAGCATCTCCGGATCTTTCATCCCTAGAGTTTCACTTATTTTTTTAGCAGTATTATATGCTCTTTTTAAAGGCGAAGAATATATCTTAGAAAAACTAAGCCCTGCTTCTTTTATCTTTAAAGCTAATTCTTCAGCTTGTTTTTCTCCTAGTGGGGTAAGAGGCATATCTCGGCGTCCATTTAAAATTCCACTGGCATTATCTTCGTCTTGTCCGTGTCGGGTTAAATATATGTTTAACATAATTATTTTTTCTTATTAATAACCTGGTAATATAGATCTTCGTACGAATCAACCATTTTGTCAACCGAGAAATTCTTTAAGGCTCTAGTATAACAATCCTTTTTATTTATCTTCTTTACCATTTTTACTGCCTCTAACATCTCCTCAAATGTTTCAACTACATAACCAGTTTTGCCATGAGCTATTACTTCACCTATAGCTCCTTTGTTAAAAGCAACTACTGGCACACCTGAGGCTTGAGCTTCAGCTAAGCTATTACCAAAAGCTTCAACTATTCTATTAGGTTGAATTAAGCAATAGGCAGAAGCAAGTAGTTTCTTTTTTTCTTCACCCAAAACTTCTCCTAGATAAATAATTTGTTTACCATCAATATATGGATAAAAGTTTTTATCAAGCCACTCTTTATCAGCCTCTGATACTCTTCCAGCTATTACTAACTTTACCTTTAGTTTTCTAGCTACTTTAATAGCAATATCAACTCCTTTTTGCGGACTAATACGAGCTAAGAATAATAGATAATTATTGGATTTTTCTTCTCTAATAAATGAGTTAACATCAATACCGTTGTATATAACTCCCTGCCAGTTTAAAAAAGGTAACATTTTTTTTATATACTTTGAAATAGCAACATAATTTAAATGTTTATACTTCTTTAACAAATCAATTTCATGTTCAAAAAATTCTCCATAACGAATAGAGTGAATTGATGGTGTTTTCACCAAATCAGCAAAAATGACACTTTTTTGTTCAACTGCACAATGAATAACATCAAAGTCTTTAGCTCTCTTAAAAGCTGAAGCAATATTTTCATATTCATGGACCTCAGAATATGAAGAAAAATATGGTTCTTTTCTCACCGCCACTAATTCTTGGGCTTTAGTTTTAGAATCTCCAGTAGCAAAGAGAGTAACTCGATGTCCTCTTTCCACTAACCCATTAACTAAATAGCCGACTGAAGAACCAGTACCACCACGAGAATCAGGGCTAGTCTCTTCCCATAGTTTAGAGACAATAGCTATCTTTAATTTCTTTTTCTTTAACATAAATTTATAATAATAATTATATAAAGATTATATCATTTTATTAAGCACTAGCAAAATAAAAAAGCCCTTCCTGTTTCGGAAAAGCTTTTAGGGTTTATTGTCTTTTTAACAACCCTTCTTTCTTTGTAATAAACAAAAGGGTGGTTGAATTGACAAATCTTTTCTTTGCAATATGAAGAGTATATTTGTCACCTACTGGTTTGAAGATGTTGCTTAAGATATACAAGCTATCTTTTACATTAACATTATACGAAATACCAGCGAATAACACACTTCGTTTAAAACCTTTGTTATCTGCGCAAGAAAGCCTATCAATTAAATATTGATAATTTTCATTGGAGACAACATAGGTTTCATTAACCTTTAAAGATTCGATTACAGTCTTTAGAGCATAATCTTTTTTGTTAACTGTCATCCTACCAAAGAAGGCAAAGGCAACCATGCCCATAATGGCTAAGCCAAACAGCAACCAAAGAACAAAACTTCTTCTTTTTCTACTTTTTTCCATGATCTAACAATTAAAGGTTACTAATACTTCATAGTCATAAGCCGCAATGGTCATACCTCCATGTCTTTCACATTTGTAAGCTATTAAATCACAGACTTCAAAAAAATCTTCATCTAAAACTTCCTGTAAGCCAAGATTAAATAAATTTGAAATAGCATTGATATTTAGAGCAATATCCTCTGCCATTTTTTTAGAATAAACGGGAAGATTTTCCCGATTATACAACTCCGGTGAAGAAGAAGATTTGTCGTTGTAGAAAACATAGACCTTGGCGCCATTTTCTTTCCAGGTTCTAGCTTTAATGGTAATTCCTGGCAAATTTAAACCAGTTACTTCAATGAGGAGAGGACTAACATCCCTGTTTTTGTCTCCTAGTTGATAATGACTTTCAATGTTTACTCTCATAATCTATATATTTTTGGTTATTAATGTTCAATTAATTATCCCACCTTATCATAAATAATTGATTTGTCAAGTAATACTTTTAAAGTATTTAGAAATAATGATATAATAAAGGTATTAATAAGTAATAAAACTTTATGAAAAAAGCTTTTATCACTCTTCTCGTTATCGTTCTCTTTCTTCTCATTAGTATTGGACTAATGTTTAAGCTAAACATCTGCCCACCTAAAGGTCCTTGGCCAACCCCTCCTTGGTGTCAGGCTGACTTCGTTAAATATGAATATGAAGTTAACGTTTCACCCAGCCATTTATCACAAATTAAAGCGGTGAATATGTTTGATACTTGGGGCAGAAACTATAACATGTCTATGATTGAAACAACTCAAGCTAATATTTCAGAATCTTTTTCCAGAGTTCAATCTTTAGGCGCTAGTGAAATATATATCCATGATTTTGACCGAGCGGTATATGAAGGGGAAACTGATTTTTCTTCTACCAAATATGAAATAGTTGATGAAATATTTCTTAATGACATGCGAGATGAATCTATTTCTCAAACTGACTTAGAAAAACTAGTAGCAGAGGCTCATTCTAGAAATATGAAATTAGGAATTAAGAGAAATATATCATTTGTAAATATCGGGAAATATATTGAAGACGGATTAAAAGGAAATATTTCTCAAAGCGTAACTGATGACTATAATGAATTTAACAAACAACATAGTGAAGAGTGGATAAAAGATTATTTTTCTAAATGGCAAAAGAGATTAATTGAAAAAGGAGAAATGTACCAAAAAGCTGGAGTTGATATTATGAGTATCTCCCCTTCTTTTCAAGAACCAACTTTTGCTGGCCAAGAAAAATTAGTTAATGAAGAATGGAAAAAGTTAATAGCAGAATTAAGAAAAGTCTTTAAAGGCCAAATTATGGTTGATATAAATATATATGGTTTAGTTGATGGCAATAATGGTTTAGAAAATTGGAATCTATACAACTATTTTGAAGAAGCTGATATTTTAGAAGTAAAAATATATAATATTTTGAGCAAATACCAAAAAGAAGATATGAAGGAGTCTTTAAATGATATGATTGAAGAAATAAATAATAAAGCTCAAGCTAAAAATATTAAAGTCTCTCTTTTCTTTGCTCCGTCTAGTTACAAAAATGGTATTAACGCTGGCCCAGTAGAAGTTTTAGATTATAACAACGAAGAGATAAAAAAATTGGAAAAGGATTACGACGAACAAGTTATGGCTTTTAATTATTTTTTTCAAAGCGTAAAAGATAAAAAGAATATTGAAAGAATAAATGTTGGAAACTTCAACTGGGATGATGCTCTTGATCCAGAAGTTAAACCTAGATTATCATTATCAGCTGGATTTAGAAATAAACCAGCGGAAAAAGTTATTGAAGCTTGGTATAACGAGAAATAAAAAATCCTGAACTTTTTAGGGTCCAGGAATAATTTGAATTAATAGAAGGTTACAAGAACCTCATAATTATATTGTGGTATATGAACTCCTTGGTGGAATTCACATTTTTCGATTATCAATGGAGTTATTTCAAAAAGTTTTGAAACATCCAAATAAAAATAATCTTTAGGAAGCTTAGAAGAAATAGTTTGATAGATATCACAAGCCATTTCCGTTTGATAAACGGGAAACATTTCCCGGCTGTAAGTATAATGATCAATTTTTTGATCATTGTAGTAGATATAGACTTCCGAACCTCTCTTGGTGTTAGTTCGGCATTCAATGGTGAAACCGGCTAAGTTTAGACCGGAGACATCAATGTTTAGAGGACTGAGAGTCTTCTTTTCTCTGCCCAAAGGATAATAATAATTTATTTTTATCATTTTTTAATGTGTTTTTTTTCGTTACATTACTGTAATACTAATAATATATTGTATTAATATAATAAAGTCAAGAAAAAAGCTACTCTTTGGTGAGTAGCCTTTTTTAATTGTCAGAGAATAAAACCAGATAAGATCTTGGTGTCTTGGGTTTTATTCTTGAATATAGTTCTAAGATGTTGAAACAATTATATTATATAATATAAATAATGTTTTTACAACTATTTTTAAAGTACAAATTAAGAAGAATGAGAGCTGTTATGAGATAACAGCTCTCAATGGTTCAAAGAAATAAAATAATAAGACTCTGGGATTTGGGTGTCCTGAGTCTTAACACACGAGACCAGCCTTTTAAACTGGCTGCTATACTATACCATAGTATTTGTTTTAGTCAAGAACAAAAAACAAAACAACTTGAGGTTATCAAGTTGTTTAATATATATTATTCTAAATCTTCTTAATCCAAATATCTAGGTACTTATATAATTGTTTTAAATGTCCTTCTTCCTTAAAGGTATGAGGGGCTCCAGAAATAATATAGAACTCTTTAGGCCCTGGTAATTTATCAAAGAGTATTTGTTGATGTTTTACTGGAACAGAATTATCTAATTCACCAACCATCATTAATACTGGCATCTTTAAACTATCAACTCTATCTAATAAATCATATTTTAATCTATCAATTATATGATTATATTTAATCTTTAATTCCCTACCACTAGAAGAAAAGGTTATCTTCCAACCAGTTTTTTCCCAAGTCTTTAAATCTTCTTTATTATATGTCTCAAAACTAAGCTTACCACTAACAACCGTAGATATAGGAGCTAAGGCTTTTATTTTTTCTGAATACTTTTGAGCATATAGGGAAACACAAATTCCTCCTAAAGAATGCCCACATAAAATAAAAGGCTCCTGATAGAAATCTTGATTCTTAGACCACTCAATTACATCTTCTAGGTCTTCGAAGTAATTAGTAACAGTAGCATCAGCATAGTCTCCATCGCTTTCACCAAAGGTATTAGTAGTATCAAATCTAACAACAGTATAATTATTATCTCTAAAGGCTTTAGCAAAAGTTTCAATATGAGCTTGTTCTTTAGTACCGCCTAATCCATGCATAACAAAAGCTAATCCTTTTGGATTATTAGCCCTTTCTATTAAGACAGAGATGTTTTGATTTTTACGATTTTTTATATATTGTTTCATTTTATTTGAATCATCTAATTTATAGATGCTTTTTTAAATTGGTCTGAATCACCCCCTTCAACTTTTTTATCGTTATCTACCTTATCTTTATTTTTTAAAATCTCTTTTATTTCTTCCAACTCTTCTCCGATAACAACCAACAATTCAGTTCTAAGATTAATTTTCCAATACCAACATCTTATTTCTCTTATTAGCAACAAAAAAAATGCTGTCAAAAATATAAAGGCTAGAAGAATAAGCCAAAACTCAGAAGAGCTTATAGGTAAAATAGAGATTGTTTTTTCTCCTTTTTCAAAAAGAGAAATATCAGGAAGAAAATCTGAAGTATTCATACTTTTAAAATTAATTTTTAGTAAAATTACATTTAGGATAGTTAGAACAACCAAAAAACTTTCCATATTTGCCAGATCTTTCTATTAAACTTCCACCACATTTTGGACATACTTCAATT
>CAYTEZ010000032.1:0-7751 GCA_964437025.1 uncultured Gammaproteobacteria bacterium | reverse complement strand
TATTTAAACATTGCTCGAGAGGTAGCTTCTCGTTCTACTTGTTTTAGAGCTCGTCATGGGGCTATTATTTTACGTGATGACCAAATAGTTTCCACCGGTTATGTTGGAGCTCCTCGTAAAACTAAGGATTGTTTTGAAAGGGGAAGTTGTTTGCGTGATGAATTAAATATTCCTAGTGGTCAAAGATATGAGATGTGTCGTTCTATTCATGCTGAGCAGAATGCTATTATTAACGCTGCTCGAGCTGGTGTAAATTTACTTAATGGAATATTGTATCTTCACAGTGAAAAGAAGAATGGAGAGACCGGGGAATATGATGTTATTGATGCCTACCCCTGTTTTATTTGCAAAAAGATGATTGTTAACTCTGGTATTGAAAAGGTGGTGGTTGATTCAAAAAACGGCGAACCTAAAATCTATCAAGTTTCTGATTGGGTAAATGATTGGCAAATTAATGATTTATTAGATGATGTTGAGGCTTATGGAGAAAAATATCAAGTAAAGAAATAATTATGAAAATATCTTTTCATGGTGCTTGTCGCGAAGTAACTGGATCTTGTATTCTGATTGAAACAAAAAAATCTCGTTTTCTTTTAGATTGTGGGATGTTTCAAGGTGAAGAGTACGGAATAAATAGGAATTATGAGGATTTTTCTTTTGATCCTAAAACTATTGACTTCGTTTTGTTGTCCCATGCTCATATAGATCATTGTGGTCGCTTGCCTAAACTATATCGTGACGGTTTCAAGGGAAAGATTTATTGCACCGCTCCAACTCGTGATTTAACCAAACTAATGTTGGAAGATTCAGCTAGAATTATCTCTTATGAAGCAGCGGAGATGGGAAAGAATCCTTTTTATTCCGAAGAAGATGTAGCTGCTACTGTTAAATTGATGCACGATTTACCATATAACAAAGAAGTAATTATTTCAGGCGATGTCAGAGTTCGTTTAAAAAATTCCGGTCATATATTAGGTTCTTGTTTTTTTGAAATTTGGATCAAAGAAAAGGGGATGGAGAAAAAAGTAATTTTTTCTGGTGATTTAGGTAATTCTCCGGCTAGAATTATTCGTGATTTAGAAAGGGCTGATGGAGCTGATATTGTTTTAGTTGAATCAACCTATGCTGGGGTAAAACACGAATCAAAAGAAGAGGGAAAAAAGATGATTCGTCAGGCCATTATTGATACAGTAAAGAGAAATGGTGTCTTGATGGTCCCTATATTTGCTTTAGAGAAGGTGCAGGAGATACTTTTTGAATTAAATGATTTAGTGGAGAATAAAAAAATTCCTTATGTGCCAATGTTTTTAGACAGTCCACTGGCCATAAAGACAACTGAGGTGTATAAGGAATATGAATATTTATACGACAAAGAATCAATGAAGTTGATTGTCTCCGGCGATGATTTATTCGATTTCCCCGGATTGGAATTTACCCCAACTTCTGAAGATTCTAAAAAAATTAATACAGCTAAGGCTCCTAAAGTTATTTTAGCTGGAGGGGGAATGTGTACTGGTGGACGTATTATTTATCATTTGAAGTTTAATTTAGACAAAGAACAAAATCAGGTTTTATTGGTTGCTTTTCAAGTTAAAGGTTCTTTGGGAAGAAAAATAATGACCGGGCAAAAGACGGTAAAGATTGATAATGAAAATGTTAAGGTAAAAGCTAAAGTGTCAGTAGTTAATTCTTATTCAGCTCACGCTGACCATGATGCTATTATTGATTGGTTAAAAAAGATTAAAACACCTAAACCACGACATATCTTTGTGGTTCATGGAGAAGAAGAGGCTAATGAAATATTAGCAAAAGATATTTCTAAAAAGGTAAAGACTCATCCCGTGATTCCAGAGTATGGTCAAGTTTATGAATTTTAAATTTAATTAAATATAATTATATGCAAAAAATATTTTTTAAGCCCTTTCTGATTTTTTTAGTTGTTTTATCAATTGTTGCTTTATTTTTTCTTTTTCGACCTTTTATGGTTGAGTTAATCATTGCTGCAGTTTTAGTTTCAGTTTTCTATAAGCTATATGAGAAATTAACTAAAGTTTTTTGGAATAAAAAATATTTGGCTTCTTTTGCCACCTGTTTAATTCTGCTATTGATTATTTTAATTCCGATGAGTAATTTAATTGTTTATGCTAGCAAGAAAGCTTCAGTAGCTTATTCTAGCGTAGAAAGTCTTTTAAATAATTCTGATGCTTTGCATTTTAGTATTTTGGAAAAATTTGGTATTGATAACGAGGAGTATCGTAGTGTGGTGAATAATTTTGTAGGTGATATTACAAAAAATATTAATGATTGGCTAGTTAGTGGCGCAACTTCGGTAGTGAAGGGAACTAGTAAGTTTATCGTTTCTTTAATCCTTATTGTTTTCACTATGTTCTTTTTCTTTGTTGAAGGAAAGGAGATGGCCAAGAAACTGATTCTTTGGTCGCCACTACCAAATAAGTATGATTTTGAAATTATTCATAAATTCCGTAGTGTTAGTAAAACTATTATGATATCGGTTTTTGTGACGGCTTTGTTTCAGGGACTAATTGGCGGTTTAGGTTTTTTTATTGTTGGTTGGCCCTTTATCTTTGTTTTCTTTATTATGGCTTTATTAGCTTTGATTCCTTACATTGGTTCAGCTATATTTTATATCCCAGCTTCACTCTATTTGATTTTATCAGGTCAAGTTTGGCAGGGAATTTTCATTCTAGCTTGGTGCTGGTTAGTGGTAAGTAATATTGATGAACTTATTCGAGCTTATCTAATTAAAGACAAAGCTGAGGTTAATCCAATATTTATTATCTTTTCCATTTTAGGTGGTGTTTCTATCTTTGGTTTTTGGGGAGTGATTATTGGTCCAATAATTATTGCTTTAGCCATAACCATATTTCACATCTATGAATTGGAATATGATGGAGCGCTGGAGAAATAGATAAGTTATTTTTAGATATTAGAAAAGGGGCTTCGTTAGAAGTCCCTTTGTTTTTTTTATTCATGAACCCAGATAGAGTTCATTTTTAATTTCAAATTTAGAATTTCTTTCCCCAACTTGTTTTTTTCTTGTTCAAATATTTCTATTTCAAGATTTTCTCTGATTTTAATGCCAACAAAATTGTTTTTGTTAAAAGAATCAGTCAGGTTGCAATATCCGTCTCCGTTTTCAAAGTATTTCCATAAAATATTTATTATTTTAGGATAATCTTTTGATAATGGATTTTGTAGTAATAAGACAAGAAAAACCTCTAAAGCTTCCCGAGGGTTAGCTTTTCTCCAGCCTGTAATGTTTTTTTCTTCCAGACTTTCGATTGATGATACTTTTATCAGTTTAAAACCGGTTTTGTTTATTTCTGATAAAGAAATGTTTTCAATAGAAATCATGGATCCAAACATCCCAGAATAAAAAGGAATATTATATTTTTTTCCGATGATATCCATCATTTCTCTGATCGATATTCCCGGAGAATAATAATATACAAAATCATTCTTATCTCCAGGAGGAACAAAATGTAATGGTTCAATATTTTTGTTTATATCACTGGGGTTTAATCCTGTGTCTAAATCAAAAATTTCACAAGCCTCTCTTTTGTTTATTATGAGGCATTCATTAATAACAACTTTTTCTGTTTTCATTCTTCTTTTTTGGTTAATGGTTTTTTTATACTGTGGTTTATTGTGTTTAATTTTATTTTTAACGTTCTAAATGCTATAATATCTATAGCTTTGATATTATATAATATATATAATTATTTATCAATTTATATGAACAGACAACGTTTTTTTCTAATTATTTCTTTAATTATCTCATTTTCTTTGCTTTTTCTGTTTTTTAAGGTAATTACGCCTGACACAGAGATTATGACAGAAAATAAAGATTTGTCAAGTGGCTCTTCTTTAATTAATACTATCATTGATAACGTGGGAGAGAATGGTCCAGAGAGCCAAAATTTGCCCCTGAGAATGCTTTTCTTTGGTGATTTGATGTTAGATAGACATGTGGGGGAGAAAATAGATAAATATGGACTAGATTACCTTTTGGGGAAACTTAATGAGGATGAGTTTGTAGGTGGCTATGATTTAGTGGGAGCTAATTTGGAGGGAGCAACTACTAATAATGGTAGTCATTATCTGCCGGACAATGCCTATGATTTTGCTTTTTCTCCTAGCCTAATTTCTGAATTAAAAAAATATAATTTTAATTTTTTTTCTTTGGCTAATAATCATTTATCAGATCAAGGAGAAAAGGGAATAAATGAAACCTATAAAAATTTGAGTGATATTCAATTTAATTATGTTGGTTGTCGTGATGCCTATCTTTCTTCTAGTACCGAAATTGTGGAAGCTAAATTAACTGAAAATTTTCCAGTTTTAAATTCAGAAAATTGTTCAGATATTATTTTAGAAATGAAAAATCATAAGGTTGGTTTTTTGAGTGTTAGTTTGGTTTATCACGATATTGATTCAGAAAAAATAATTGAAAGAATAAAAAGATTAAAGGAAAAAAGTGATATAGTTATTGTTAATATTCATTTTGGCCTTGAATATCAAGGGGAAGCGAATAGCAAACAGGAAAAATTAGCACACGCTATGGTTGATAATGGAGCTGATATTATTGTTGGTCATCATCCACACGTTATTCAAAATTATGAAATATATAATGGAAAACCAATATTTTATTCTTTAGGTAATTTTATTTTTGACCAATATTTTTCTTCCGAAACTCAAGAGGGTTTAGCAATATCATTGGATATAAATTGGGAAAATAATTTAGAAAAAAATGATCCAAAAATTGATTTTGTGGTTTATAAATTAAAGACCAAAGGGAGTCAAATTGTGGAAATTACAAAAACCCCTTAAATATTGCCTTATTTTTTCAAAAGTGCTATTATATAAGCATAGATAATTAATTCTTTTTCAATTAATTATTAAAAAATTAATTAATTTAAAATCGACGCCAGTTAAGTTTTTGTAAACTTATCTCGGGTTGATTAAAAAATTATGACAAAAGCACAATTAATGACTACTTTGGCCGAAAAAACAGGCTTAAGTAAAAAAGAAGTTGTTGGTTTGATGGAAACATTAACTGACATGGCTTACAAAGAAGCTAAAAAGAACGGAGAATTCGTTTTGCCAGGATTTGGTAAATTAGTTCGTCTAGACAGAAAGGCTAGAATCGGACGCAATCCTGCAACTGGTGAACAAATCACTATTCCAGCTAAAAAAGTTGTAAAATTCAAAGTTTCAAAAGCTGCTAAAGATGCTATTTTGTAAGATTAATTGGAAAGAATTATCTTAGAGAAAAGAATCTCTATATTTCAAGAAAACCACTGGTAATACCAGTGGTTTTCGTATATAGAAAATAAAAAAAGCGGGGGGTTAATCCGCTTTATAGGTTTTTGTTTTTTGGTTTTTTTAATCTTGGTTTTTTACTTTTTTTCTTTTTTGGTAGCAAAATATTGCTATAGAAATTATTAAAAATACAAAAACAAATTTTCCCATCAAAACTTGTTTATCAAATCTTTTTTCTAGAGAATCTTCGATTACTAGTTTTATGGTTTGGATGTTACCTTGGTATTCAAGATAGAAGGTTTTGTTTTTAGTAGAATCAGTTGACTCAACTTTAATTTTTGATCTACCTTTTTTGAAAGCTTCTTCTATATAGAAGTCTTTTTTATCGGGGTAGGTTTGTAAAAATTCATATGCATCTTGTTCGATGTATATTGTGAAGTCATTGATTTGATAGGTGCATAAACTTTTTTTTGTTTCACCTGTACAAGCAAGCTCAATCATGGCAACTATTACCATAAGAGCAGAGAATAAAAAGAATTTTTTCATTATATATTTTTTTGTTGTTATTTTAATGTCAAAGGACTGTTAAGGGAGTATATCACTTATCTTTGTTATTGTCAACAGGAGGGGAGGGGTTATCCTTATAATAAAAAAGAAGTTTTTGGTGAAACTTCTTTTTTTATTTTGTTATGAAATTTTTTTTGAAGGATTCAACATATTGTCCTAGGCCATGAGTGAAGAACTTATTCCTCAATTTCGTAGTACTATGAGCAAACTCAATAAGGGAGGACAGGCGTAAGGCATAACGATTACCTGAGACTTTATATCTAATTCTTTTGTCTTTTATAGCTCGGCGAACTGTTTTATTATCAATACCACCAAACTTAGCCGCCTCAGAAACTGATAGCCAAATCTGGCGATCTTCTCGCTTTTCACTCTTTTTTTCAGTTTTTTCAGCTTCTTTTTCCATAAAAGGAGTTTTTATAATTAAATCTACTTTTATTTTAATTACAATAAATATTTCTGTCAATGTTTGTTGTTTTTGCTGTATTTATAGTAATTTTAGCTAAAAAAGGAGATAGCCCCCATTTAGCCCTTTAAATGTTGTTTTTTATAAAAAAATATGATAGTATAAGTACAACGACTCAAATAGCCTTTTTCTTTTATTTACTAAAGATTTAGTCGTTATTTTAAACTACAATGAGCTTAAATATAAATCAAAAAATTAAAGAAAAAAGTCTACAAGAGCGCTTGAAGAATAAGGATACCAAAGCTTTTGAAGATTTTTATGATAAAAATATTGACGATATCTATCGCTTTATTTATTTTAAGGTTGGTAAGAAAGATGATGCTTCTGACCTGTCTTCTTTGGTTTTTTTAAAGACTTGGGAACATATTCAAAAAAATGGCATCAAAGATTGTGCTACTCTAAGAGCTTTGGTTTATAAGATTGCTCGTAATGTTATCATTGATCATTATAGAAATAGTCGTCCTGATAATCTTTCTTTAGATGATGAAAATAATAGAATTGATGTAGTTGATGAAGATTATGACTTAGCTGGAGAAATTAGTGATAAAGCTGATTATGAGAAGCTAATGTCTAAAATAATGGATTTAAAGAATGAATATCGTGAAATATTAATTATGCGTTTTGTTAATGATTTATCATTAGATGAAATAGCTGATATTACTGGTAAAAAGAATATGAATATTAGGGTGCTGTTACATCGTGCTACTAAAGCTTTAAAAGAGATGATAGAGGAGAAATAATTAATTCATTTTACTTATTTAAAAAGAGCTATATAAAATAGCTCTTTTTGTTATTAGAAAATATTAGCAGAAAAAGGGGAGGTGAACCGGTTACAAATTGTAACTAGTTGTTTTTTGCTATAAATAATATTAGGGTTTATTTTATCGATATAGACAATACTAAAACTTTAATTAAAATAAAAAGAGCTATTTTTTAAAAAATAGCATATTTTGTTGCTAAATATGTAAATTATTTGCAATACTTGCAATATTTCTGTTTTTTGTGTATAATTATAATATATTAATTTAAATAATATAATTGTATGAATTTTTCGATTATTGAGTTCTCTTTAGAGAATTTTAAAATTTTTAAAGATAAAGCTACTTTTTCAATGTCTTCTAGAAAAAACTCTCATACCTTTTCTAGGGGCGAGTACAATCTATTAAAGACCTCTTTAATATATGGCCCAAATGCTTCTGGAAAAAGTACTTTGTTTCAAGCTTTAGCTATTTTTAAAAATCTTATACTAAAATCTTCTAACATTGGTTCAGAGGGTTTGTCTTCCTTACCCTATTTTCCATTTTTATTCTCAGATGAAGAAAAAAAGCCAATATTTTTTGAAGTAGTTTTTATTTTGGAAAAAAAGACTTTTTTATATAATTTCTCATTTTTAAAAGATGTAATTGTTGAAGAAAATTTAGTTGAACTTCTCTCTAAT
>CAYTEZ010000031.1:0-7903 GCA_964437025.1 uncultured Gammaproteobacteria bacterium | reverse complement strand
ATTTTAGGAATTTCTTTTGCAAAATGTTTAATTAGCATTTCTTCTGCCTCCTCTTTTCCTTCGGGTGTTTTAAATTTTTCAGCCATTAATTCATTATTTAAAACATCTAAACGCTTAGAAATTTCTTCACTAGCTGTTTTATATGAAAAATTATCATCATTTATTTCAATGCCTAATTCAGCTAAACGATTCTTTAATTTAGTATCTGATAAAACTAAGTCACTTTCTTGTGCATCAGCTTCTTTGTAGGCAACAACTTCCTCCTCTTCAGCAAATTCAGGATTGCTAGTTAAATCATCAATATTCTTTACCCCCATTTTTTCTAAGGCCTCTGAATTAGCATTAGCGATACTTTCTAATTCGGCTTTAGTTTTCTTTTTTTTGTTAGTGGTGCTTTCCGCATATTCTGTCATGCCTTCGTTTTTTTTGTTTTGGTCGCTTTTAAAATCTAAAGAGTTTTTGATTATTTCTAAATCAAAAATTTCTTTTTCTTTTTTCTTTATCTCTTCTCTAATCGGTTTTAATCTCTCACTCTCTTCATTCTTTTTTTTCTCCTCTTTTTCGACGTTAATTTGCTGAGATATATTCTCAAGCTTGTCTTTTAAGGCCATAATTTTAAAATTATTTTTTAAAAAATATTATTTAATTATTAACTAAATATAATTAAAGTATTATACCACATAACATCAATAATGTCAATATATAAAAGTATTCTATAAAATTAGCTTTATTTTTAAATTATAGCATTTAAAGACTCCCAAAGCAATAAAAACAAGACTTTTTCTCTAATTTATGATATAATAATTAAAGATAAAAAAATAATTAAAAAAAACCTAAATTTATGAAGAAAAAAATCTTAATCTTGTCCCTAGCTATCATCGTTTTATTACCCCTAGCCCTATTTTTACGGAGCAATAACTGGTTCCAAAAGAATGAAGAAACTAAACCGGAAGAAAACCTATCTACCTCTACCGAAACCTTCATCGACGAAGAAAAGATAGCTAAACAGAATCTAGTAGTTAAATATTTGGAAAATAACATCTCCGAACTATCACCAGAAAAAGAAGTTTTGGGCGGAAAATTCTATCTAACCTCCATTGACTTTGTCAGCGACAACCAAGCTGTTGCTACTTATGAAGATGGTCACATTGCCCTAACAGCCAATATCATCTTTTCTGTAAAACAAAACGACTCCCAAGAAAATGAAGTCGTTATCGAAAATTTTGAAATAGTAAAAGATTAGATTCGGAAAAATTGTCTCTTAAACATTTTAACAGAAAATATACTTCTATTGTGTTCAATATCATAAGAAACAAAAACTTTAGAAAAATTAGCCCCCATAAAATGATCCGCTCGAGGGGCTTTTTTTATTCTCTCAAAAACATTCCTATTAGTTTCTGGCTTGCTAAAAACACCAGTGTCAAAACCAGCGCTAGCAAAAGAACAATTTATTAAATGAGTGCAGAAATATCTTTTATCGTCTGCCTCTAAAAAAAGATCATAGGGTTTACCCATTTGTTTTTTAGCAAACTTAATAGCTTTAACAATAACCTTATTATGATCCTTCAAAATATTGGGCCGAAGTATCATGCAGGTATCATATTTAGAAAAAATATCTTTAAACAAAGTTTTTTCTACTCCATCTTTCCCGGCATGAATACATTCTCCTGCCCCAACATAAAGCAAAGAATGAGTAAAATATTTACCAATGAATAAGCCTGATATTTCTTTAAAATTACCTACTAAAACTAAATCACCAGTTTTGATAAGCTTCTTTGATAATAAATAATCTTGCTGATTTAGATTATTTCTTCTCCATGATATTTTAATACTAAAAAGACCAAACAATATTTTGGTAAAAAATAATCTAATACTACTAGAAATTTTATTATCTTTATTATTAAACATATCTATTATTTCTTATTCAGAATCATCATCACGTTTTAAAATGCTATCACGATATTGTTTGCGCATACTATCAACCATTTTCATTAAATCTTTTCTATCTTCAAAGGTAAAACCACTACCGTGTTGTTTGGCTAATTGACGAGATTTTTTCATAATTTCAATCCGATCACGTCGACTAATATAGGTGCCGGAAGAAACTGCACTCCGAGAAATAGGAGCAACAATTAAATCATGCATTTGCTCCATATTCTTATGCGATAGATTCTTGGTGCTTAAACGTCGCCCCTCATGTCTAACCTTAGCTAATTGACCTTTTAATCCATTAAATCTTTTTACCCCTGAATTAGAACCATAAGTTCCTTCAGTCATCAAATATCCCTTGCTTATTTTGTTAATGTCGATACTTTCCAAAGCTCCCCGGTGAGAAACTGTTGGAGTTTTTAATCTAGCCAAATTATTTTGAGATCTTAAATTACTCAAATTATTGGAGCTAGAACGAATATTTAAATTGTTATTGGGTAAATTTAAGGGCATATTATTTTTTTAAGACAATATAGGCTAACATTGTCTCCATATCAGAGAGGTTTTTCTTATCTCGGCGATAAGAGAAATACTTTGATTCCTCACAATAAGTACACTCTGAGGCCATCTTAATATTAACACTCTCTACTCCTTGTTGCAATAATTGGTTTTTTACCACCGCTTCTAAATTAACAAAGCTTTTTCCGTCTCTCTTCTCTACATACTTTGGATCAAACTCACAAAGCAAGTCATCTGAAACTTCAAAGTGACAAACCTTAATATGAGGGCTAAAATATACTAAAATATCCTGTGGTTTGGATTGATGATCATAGACAAAGGAGGTTAATACTTCGGTTGCAATGTTTTTTAAAACGCCGCGCCAACCAGCATGAGCTAAAGCTATTATTTCTTTAACCGGATCATAAAAATAAATAGCTAAACAATCAGCTGCGGTAACAGTTAAGGCAACGCCTTTCTGCTTAGTAATAAGTGCATCACAATTATCAATAACCTGATCCTGAGAAACTTTATTAACTTCTACTACCCTATTCTCATGCACCAAACTAGCACTAACAACAAAAACATCCGCTAAAGAATTCCTAGCTAAAAACTTCTTCTTGTTCTCCATATTCCCCTTCATAGAAGAATCTTCTTTTTCAGAAAAACCTAGAGATATTTTGTTGTCACTAAAAATATTCATAGACTAAATCTTGGCAAAAATTATCATATAATTATCACCATATTTTTTGGCGCATTTAGGACAATAAGCATAATGAATATAGTAATCTTGAGCTTTCTTCCCTTCTTGACTTAAATATTCATCCATTGATTTAATAAACTTCGGCACATCACGATAAGGACCGGAAAAAACTTTAGCCACAAAATTTCCTGTCATTTTTACATTATTTGCTCCATTTATACTTTCATTTACTGATAAATATATTTCCGATCTAAAGGCACTGGGATCACGGAATAAAAGTAATACTTCTTCTGGATTAACACTGGCATTACAAGTATCTCCCAACTGACAAAGTTTAGTTATTTTTTTTGTTAAAACAAAAGGAATTGGCATATGAAAAAAAGTTCTCATGCTTTCCTTAATAAATGGTTTGTCATACCAATTAAAGATTTTGCCATCCCATTTTTCTGGATGAAATTCTGGGCAACATTGTTTTGTGTTTTCCATAGTTTTTTTTAATTATTACTATTTAAAATATTTTCAATCTCATTCATAATTTCTTCCATTTTAGAAAAAGCTAATTCATATGGCTCATCAGAATTTAAATCAACTCCTATCTTTTTTAATGTATCAATTGGGTAATTAGAACAACCAGAGCTTAGGAATAAATTAATATAGTCATCTTTAAAATTAGGTTCTTTAGTAATAATTTTTTTAGCAATCATATTAGACGCACACAAAGAAGTAGCATATTGAAAAACATAGAAATTGTAGTAGAAATGAGGGATATAAGCCCACTCAACACCATATAAATCATCAATCTTCATTATACCCTGATCATGACCATAATATTTTCTAAGTAGGTCTAAATAGATTTTTGATAAATCCTCTCCACTTAATACTTTTCCTGATTCAACTAATTCATGTACCTTTAGTTCAAACTCAGCAAACTTAGTTTGTCGAAAAAGAGTGGTGCGATAATATTCTAACTCACTGCCCAAGATATATAAACGCTCTTTTAAGTTATCCGATTTTTTTAGTAAATAATCATTTAATAAATATTCATTACAGGTTGAAGCAACTTCAGCTAAAAAAATAGGATAATGGGAATTAACATAAGCTTGATTCTTGTTAGAATAATAACTATGCAAAGCGTGACCTAATTCGTGAGTAAGGGTGGAAACATCCCGATATTTACCCATATAATTCATTAAAATATAGGGATGAACATCATAAGCAGATCCATTAGAATAAGCCCCTGACCTTTTATTACTGGTGTAATAAAAATCTACCCAACGATTTTTGAAGGCTAGATCAATATTTTTAGTATAATCATCGCCTAGCGCTTGTAACGAATTTAAAACTTCTATCTTAGCCTCATCTATAGAATATTCTCTATCAAAATCATCTGTTAAAGGAACAGCTAAGTCGTAATAATTTAACTCACTTAAACCAAGTATCCTCTGTCGTAATTTTAAATACCGATGTAATTTATCTAAATTTTTGTTAGTTGTAGATATTAGTTTTTGATAAACAGAAACTGGAACATTATTCTGGTGTAAAGACGCCTCTAAACAAGAAGAGTAATTTCTCACCTCTTTGTAAAATAAATTACTTCTCAGATAACCAGAAAATTGTAAACCAAAAAAATTTTCTTGCTGTTTATAAGTCTTAAATAATTCTTCAAAAGCTAAACGACGCCAATCTCTGTTTTTATGACCACGATAAAAAGAAAAATTAGAATCACTTAAATAAACAGGATTATCACCAAAAACAACTGTAGGCCGAATCATATTAACATCACGAAAAATTTCATTAATTTCTGAAGGAATACCTCTCATATTTCCGGCTTGAGAAATTATCTTTTCTTCACTCAAAGTTCTAACATTCTCAGAAAATCTTTTATTATCATATAAATAATGCTGATAAACTTTTAGACCCTCATTTTCTAACAAAAACTTTTCAATTAATTCACTGGGCAAGGAGATAATTTCTGGAAAAAGAAAAGAAGAAGCAACGCTAAAATCATTGCTTAATTTATCGACTTCTTGGCGTTTAAGCAGTGGGCCAGTTTGGCTAATATCTAAATCTGATAAGGAATAAGCATAAATAGCTAAACGTGCTAAATCTTTTCTGACAACAAAAAAAGTATTAAGAACCTTCTCTAAATCTTTAGCTGATTTGGCTAAGACCCCAGACAGACTCTTTATTCCCTCAATCTCTTTTTCTAATCGAACTTTTTCCCTTTCCCAAGCTTCATCATCAATAAATAAATCGGATAAATTCCATTTAAACTCTTCTGGGATTGAATTTCTATCTTTATAATTACTAGGCATATTTTCTAATATTATTATCAATAACCATATTATACCACAGAAGTTTGGAAATTAAAAAAAGCCAGAAAGAGCAACTAATTAGTTGTTTTCTGGCTTGTGTTTTTAAATTACATCTAAATCATAAAAAATATTTTTCTCCTCTTTTTTCTTTTCCAGATAATCATAAAGATAATATGTCCCGTCTTTAATTCTTGGAGGAATATTTTTTTCATCCATACTCTCTATTATTTTTTCCATAGTAGTAGAAAAAATGATAGAAGCAATAAATGTGGAAAGAAAAATTGACTCCTCTTTGCTTGCCCCAAAAACTGAAATGGATATTTCGGCAAAATCGCCAAAATCCAAAGCGGAGGTTTTAATAATCCTTTTGGCCAGTTTTCTTTCTAGGGCGTTCCAATCAGAATTGGAATTTCCACAATGAAAAATCATTGCATCATTCTCAGTTGTTGGAAAATTTGACTTCTCAGCTGGACAATCAATGATTTCCACTTTACCTTCTTCGCTCTCTAAAGAAAAACAAATAGGAAAATTGTTTTTTGATTCTACAATCATAAAAGCTAGGGTTTCAAATCTAACCTGCCAAGGTTTTCTCAATTCCATTTCTTTTAATAAACGGAAGATTTCCTCTTTTTTTTGTTCTAATAATTCTCTCATTTCTTTTATTTTTTGGTGAATGTTATATGGTTATATGTAAATGTGCAATACTTAGAATAAATAAATATACCAATACTTTTTATATTTGTCAATAGAAAAAGACAGATGTTTATCTGTCTTTTAACATGTTTTTTTCTAAAAAGAAGGTCCGAAAGACATATCCTTTCTCAAAAAATTGTCTAAATAGACCTTTTTAACTAGATCGTTAAAATTTCTTTTAATCCAACCAATAACTGCAAAAAAATCTTTTGAAACTTTTTCAGTATTTTTCAAGATTACTAAATAAGATCTAAATTCTTTTTTAGTAACTTCTTTAACTGTTTTTTCGATATCTGCTTTGATGTCAAGACTAGAATTTTCCCAAGCTTGCACCATCCACATAACCGGAATTTCTCTTTTTTCCTTGAGAGTTAAGAACTCCCAATAGTCAGCAAGAGAATCAACTGGTAATTCCCCCTTTTTCATTCTTTTAATAACTGTTTTCATAGCTGTGTATATATTTGGTTTTTAAATAGCAAAAGAAATTATATTATTAAACAATAAATATCAAATAAATTCAAGACTGAAAAAAAGACGGGTAAGCCCGTCCTTTATTATTCTTTAATATCTTCTTTTAATTCATTATCAGCTAAAAAGAAATACTTTGAAACACCAAAAGATGGTGCAACATCAAAACTATCCCCTGGATAACGTGTAGCATAATTAACAACAATTTGTCCTTCTTTTATATTAACATTCTGTGGAGCAATTCTATCTCCTAAAAGAATAGAGTTAGTTCCGGAAAAACCATTATCAGAACTAAGAGCTAAAGAAACAAAATAGAAGGTTCCACTACCACCTGGGTCTTGAGTAAGAATAACAGCAAAATCATCTTGACCATCTTTATTTATATCAGAGATTTTATCGCTAGAAAATATTTTTACCTTTGTTTTACTAGCTGAACCAGGAACCTCGGAAACCTCCACCTCTCCATTGTTTAGTTGATAAGAAACACCATCGATGATATAGGCAGCATCTTCAGCTCGAGTAGCCTTCTTAACCTCCTCACTTTCTTTTTGATTGTTATCAACAATAACGTTTTCGTTATTACTCTTAGAACAAGCGGATAAAAAGAAAACGGAAATAAGGATAAAAGATAATAATGTTATTTTTTTCATAAATTTATAGTTACTTTTAACTTATATATACTAACACATTTAAAAAACAATTTAAACAAAAGGATTTTCCATTTCAAAATCTATCCTTTTTACATCTTCATAAAAATGCTCCGGAGGAAGACCATATTTTTCACTGTAAAGTATATCAACTGAACAAAATCTAGCTTTAGAATAATCAAACCCAAGTTTTTCTGACACTTTTTTTACCTCATCTTCAGATACTCCCTCAACTTCCACAAATGGTTCCAAGAATGGCCACTCATCAATGGTGATACAAACATTGTCTAGTGACCAAGTTTCTCTTTTTGTTTCTTGATAGGCTTTTTGTTCACACCCCATAGTCTCTAAAAAACTAACAGCTTCAGAAAAATTATCAATTACAAGTTGCGCCTCTTTCTGATCAGTTATCTTGTCACCATCAACTATTTTCAAGCTCATAGTTATTTTATCACCTTCATCTCTCACTCTAGCCCAAGCCCCCTTAATTTCGTGTCCTTTTGGTAAATTAAAAACAACCCTTTTTTGCAAGAATTCTTCTTTAATTAACTCCGCTTCAGATTCTCGTAGCCTTTGTCTAATTTCTTCTTTATCAATAGATATAAATGTAGCCTCGTATTCAATATTCATAATATAATTATATCAAATTA
>CAYTEZ010000030.1:0-8202 GCA_964437025.1 uncultured Gammaproteobacteria bacterium | reverse complement strand
TCTCTAGTTCTAATGCTCTTTTCCGCTAGCAGAATTATAGTAGCACTAGCTTCTACTCTTATTCCTATTCGCCAGTCTACGGCTTTTCCGTTCGTTGCCTAAAGAACTGATAGTTCTATCTAAGTAGCTTTATTTTGTCATTAAAAACCCCTAAACTTGACATTTTTACTAAAAATATATATTATGAATAAAGCTTAAGGCAAAGCGCTTTTAAGCTTTTTATTAATTAAAAAACATGCCTATTCAAATTTCTTGTTTATATTCAATTAAGTAAATATAAATTTTATAGGCAGACGCTCGCTTTAGCGGGATAAAAAGAAAAAAAGTATGAATATTCCAAAATTAGAGGACATGATGAAGGCTGGTATGCATTTTGGTCACAGAACCAATCGTTGGCATCCAAAAATGAAACCTTTCATCTTCACTCAAAAAAATGGTGTTTACATCATTAACTTAGAAAAGACTCAAGAGCAATTAAAAAGTGCTTTAGAGTATATGATCAAATTAAAACAAGAGGATAAAGCTATTCTTTTTGTTGGAACAAAAAAACAAGTAAAGGAGTCAATGAAAAATATGGCTGAAGCTATTTCTTCTCCTTACATTACTGGAAAATGGATTGGTGGTTTATTAACCAACTTTGCTGTTATCAAAAAATCTATTAAAAAATATCAAGACTTATTGGCCGACAAAGAAAGTGGTCGATTAAGTAAATATACTAAAAAAGAACAATTGGATTTTGATCGTGAGATCAAGAGACTAGAAGAAAGAGTTGGTGGTTTAGTTGGTTTAACTAAATTACCAGAAGCTATCTTCATTTGGGATTTGAAGGAAGAAAAAACAGCTGTAGCTGAAGCAATCGAAAAGCATATTCCAATTATCGCTGTTTGTGATACTAATGTAAATCCTGATTTAGCTGTTTATCCAATTCCAGCTAATGATGATGCTACTAAGACAGTTGAATTGTTAATTCAAACAATTCAAGAAAATTTGATTGATGCTAAAAATATTAAATTAAGCTAATATTTATTTATCATCTTATTCTTAACTTAAATTATATGGAACAAATAAAAGAATTACGCGAGAGAACTGGCGCTGGTATGGTTGATTGTAAAAAAGCGCTAGATGAAACCGGTGGTGATTTAGAAAAAGCTATTGAAGTTCTTCGCAAGAAGGGGATAGCTAAAGCAGCTAAAAGAAGTGAACGTGATGCTAGTGAAGGAATCATCAAGGTTTTTGTTAATGAAGAAAAAAATGAAGGTTGTTTAATAGAACTAAATGCTGAAACTGATTTTGTAGCTCGTAATGAAAAATTTCAACAACTAGCTGATAAAATTTTAATGGTAGCAGCTAAAAACAAACCAGCAACAACAGAAGATCTATTAAAAATGGAATTAGACGGATCTAACGTTGAAGAACAAATTTCTAACCTAAGTGGAGTTATTGGTGAAAAATTAGCTTTAGGTAGAGTTGCTTGTATTTCTGGTCAAACAGTTACCGCCTATTCTCATTTAGGTGGTCGTATTGGTGTTTTAGTAGCTTTAAATCAAGCTGGTAAAGAAGATTTAGCTACTGATGTAGCTATGCATATTGCAGCCGCTAACCCTAAATATTTAGATTGTTCAGAAGTTGAAGCTAGTGAATTAGAAAAAGAAAAAGAAATATATCGTGAACAATTATTAAAAGAAGGCAAACCAGAGGCTATGATTGAAAACATCATGCAAGGAAAGGTAAAGAAATATTACTCTGAGGTTTGTTTGTTAGACCAAGAATATATCAAAGATGACAAAAAAACTGTAAAGGATATTTTAGGTGGAGTAGTACTTGAGAAATTTGTTAGATATTCTTTGTAATCTCATGAAAGTTGCTCAACTACAATTTGCTTCTTGGGACAAAAAATATAGTTTTAGCTTTGCTAATGTACCAGATTTGAAGGTTGGCGATTTAGTTGTCGTTGAAACTGAATTTGGTCCAGATGTGGCTACAGTTTTTTCTTTTGCTAACTCAGAAGATTTAGCAAGTGAAGAGAGTCGTGAAATAAAACCAATACTACGTTTAGCTAATGAAGAAGATTTAGCTAAGATGGCTACTGAAGAAGAAAAGGACAAGGCTTTAGAATATTGTTCTGGTCTTGTTAAAAAATATGATTTACCAATGAAGTTGGTGGATGTTAATTTCTCTTTGGATAGAAATAGAATAAACTTTGCTTTTTATTCTGATAATCGAGTTGATTTCAGAAATTTAGTTAAAGATCTTTCTGGCTATTTCAAAGGTATCATTCGTTTAACTCAAATTGGTTCTCGTGATGAAGCTCGAGCAATGGGAGACTTTGGTCATTGTGGTCGTGGTCTATGTTGCAAGAATCATATTAAAGATTTTTCTTCAATTAGTTCTGAAATGGCTGAAGCACAACAAGTAGTTCATCGTGGTAGTGACAGAGTTTCAGGAATGTGTGGCAAATTAATGTGTTGCCTTTCTTACGAATATGAAGGCTATACTGAGATGGCTAAGCAATTACCTCCAATTGGAACTAAAGTTAATGTTGATGGCAGAAGAGGAGAAGTTGTTGGCCATCATGTCTTAAAACAATCAGTTGATGTTTATTTCAAGGGAGAAAAGGATGATGAAAGAGGAGTAGTAGTAGAAGTAGATATTAACCGACACAAGAAAAAAGAATAAATAGAAATATTTAAATACTGAAGTCGCCCCTAATTGGGGCGATTTTTGGTTTTTTAAGAAATTATGTTATAATTGTTAGGTAATAATTATTAATAATTTAAATTCATCTCCGAATTAATTTTTGTAATTTAGCAAAATTAATAGTGGGGGATAACAAAATTATGGAAAAGAAATTAAACATCGCTATCAATGGTTTTGGTCGTATTGGCCGAGCTGTTTGTAAAATCATTTTAGAAAAGTACCCTAGTTACAAAATTGTAGCCATTAATGATCTAACTGATACTAAAACTTTAGCCCATCTTTTGAAGTATGATACTTCCTACGGTATGTTTAACAGAAAAATATCATTTGATGAAAAAAATATTATTGTTGATAATAAAAAAATTCCAGTTTTGTCAGAGAAAGATCCAAGTCTTTTACCTTGGAAAAAAATGGATGTTGATGTGGTTTTAGAATGTACTGGTCGCTTTACTAATAAAGAAGGTTTAATGATGCATATAAAAGCCGGGGCTAAAAAGGTTATTCTTTCAGCTCCAGCTAAAGGAGAGGCTGAAGTTAAAACCATTGTTTTAGGAGTAAATGAAAACAAGGTTAGCAAGAAAGATCAAATTATTTCTTGTGCTTCTTGTACTACCAATTGTCTAGCTCCAGTAACTGAAATTATTAGAAAAAAGTTTGGTATTGATAAAGCTTTAATGACTACTGTTCATGCCTATACTGCTGATCAAAATTTAGTTGACGGTCCACACAAAGATTTACGCCGAGCTCGAAATGCTGCTTTAAATATGGTGCCAACCACAACTGGGGCAGCTGTAGCTATTAATTCTACTATTCCTTCACTTAAAGGAACATTTGATGGTTTAGCTGTTCGTGTTCCAGTAGCTGTTGGATCAATGTGTGATATCGTTTTCTTATTAAAAAAGAAAACTACAGTTGAAGAAATTAACAAAAACTTTGTTAAAGTTTGTTCAACTGCTAAATTCAAAAACTTTGTTGAAGCTTCAAATGAGCCATTAGTTTCTTCTGACATTGTAGGTAATGAACACAGTGCTATTGTTGATTTATCTCTAACTAAAGTTATTGGTGGTAATTTAGCTAAGGTTATCGTTTGGTATGATAACGAATGGGGATATTCCAATCGTTTAGCTGATTTAATTAAATATCTTTTCTAAAAGACTATGAAAGAAAATATGTTTTTTAATATTCCGAAAGAGGTGAAGAAAGAAGCTTTGGTGAAGGGAATTAAAAAAGGTGGTCGTGAACAAGATTTAGAGACTGGAGGTGCCTTTAGTTTTAAGGGTGGACCACATAAAGACAAAAAAAGAATAGGGGAAATCGATCGGAAGAGAAAACATAAAGGAAAAAAATATGAAGAAGATTAATCTTAAAGATATATTAGGCGAAATAGAAAAAGCTCAACTCATTGGTCGGGGTGGGGCTGGTTTTCCGGTACACTTGAAATGGAAGGCGGTTAAAGATAATCCTGATAAGGAAAAATATTTAGTTATAAACGGAGCTGAAGGTGAGCCAGGAGTGTATAAGGATGGCTATATTCTAAAAAATCATTTAAGTGATTTAGTTTTTGGTATTAAGGTAGCTTCTGATTTTATTAAGCCTAAAAAAATATATTTTTATCTCAATTCAGAATATTTGAGATTATACCAAGCAAACATTTCTAAGGAAATGGCCAAGGTTTCTTTAAGTGGAAAGTGTGAATTTGTTAAAAAACCACAAGGAGCAGGATATATCGGCGGAGAAGAAAGCACTGTTTTAAACATTATTGAAGGAAAGAGAGTTGAACCTCGAGTTCGTCCACCTTTTCCAGTTGAAGCTGGCTTATTTTCTAAACCAACTTTGATTAATAATATTGAAACTATATATAATGTTTCTTTGGTGGCGAGTGGTTGTTTTAAAAGAGAAAGATTTTATTCTGTAAACTTTGCGTATAATCATAAAGGAGTATATGCTTTACCTGATAGCTTAACTATTGAACAAGTTTTAAAACAAACTGGTAACTATCCAACTTATGATTTTTTTGTTCAGGTTGGTGGTGATGCTTGTGGTGAAGTTCTATCACAAAAGCAATTGAAAAAAGTTGCTTCTGGTGCTGCCTCTATTACTATATACAACCTAAAAGATCATCAGCCAGAAGATTTGATAAGTTATTGGTTAACTTTCTTTAAAAATAGTTCTTGCGGTCAATGTACACCTTGTCGAGAAGGATCCTACCGTCTTTTAGAAATGTTTCAAAATGAAAAGATGATGTTTAACAAGAATAAAGACTTCTCTGATTTAATGGAGAACTTTTCTTCTTCACTTTGTGCTTTGGGAGCTAGTGTTCCTGTACCCATCTCTACTTATCTAAAAAATGTATATCCTTTAATTAAAATAAAGAAATAGTTTATGTCTAAAAAAATAAGAATAAAAATTGATGGAAAAGAATATTTAGCTAGTCCTGAGCAAACTGTTTTAGATGTAGCTAAAAAGAATAAAATATTTGTGCCATCTCTTTGTCATCATCCTGACTTAAAGGTTAAGGCTAACTGCCGGGTTTGTGTGGTAGAACTTAAAGGCACTAATAGGTTGTATTCATCTTGTTCACTTAAAGTGAGAGAAGGTTTGGAGGTCTATACCAACTCAAAAAAAGTTCAAACTATTAGAAATACTAATTTAAAATTACTCTTTGCTGAGCATGTTGAAAAATGCGCTACTTGTACCTTACGTTTTAATTGTGCTCTTTTAGATTTAGCTAAGAGATATGATATTAAGTTAACTAATTTTAAGGATAGAAAAGGGAATAGAGAGACATATAAATTTGATAGTTCGGTAGAGATTGATGGTACTCAGTGTATTAATTGTCGTAATTGCGTAGATGCTTGTTCCAATATCCAAAAGATAGATTATTTAGAAATTAAAGGCAAGGGAATTGCTCAAGAGATTGTTCCAACAGATGATAAAAAGATTGATTGCATCTACTGTGGTCAATGTACTACTCATTGTCCTGTAGCTTCAGCCCAAGAACAAGCTTCTTGGCCTAAGGTAGAAGAGGTTTTAACTAAAGGAGCTAAGAAAAAGATGATAGCTATTATTGCACCTTCTACTCGCATGACTATTGGTGAAGAGTTTGGTATGCCATATGGTCAAAATAATAGTGGCAAGATGGTAGCAGCTTTGAAACAATTAGGTTTTTCTGAGGTGATAGATGTTAATTTTTCCGCGGATATTACAACTCTAGTTGAAGCAGAAGAATTATTAGAACGTTTAGGGGATAAAAAGGCTAAATTACCGATGATTACATCTTGTTGTCCAGCTTGGGTAAAATATCTAGAGTTCTACCGTCCAGATCTAATTTCTCATCTAACAACCTCTCGTTCACCACAAATTCATTTAGGTGGGGTTATTAAAACCTATTGGGCTAAGAAGAAGGGAATAAAGCCAGAGGATATCTATGTTGTTTCTATCATGCCTTGTACTTCAAAAAAGTTTGAAATCACTCGACCAGAGTTAAAGATAGGCAAACTACAACCGGTAGACGAGGTTTTAACAGTACGTGAGCTAGCTTATCTCATCAAAAAAAACAATATTGATTTTAAAAGTCTAAAAGCTGTTAAATCTAATGACGTCTTTAATGATGGCAGTAGCGCTGGGTTAATCTATGGAGCTTCTGGTGGAGTTATGGAATCAGCTTTAAGAACAGCTAGCTATACCTTATGTCATTCTAAAAAAAGCAAGCTTTGTCGTTCTCGTTTAGAGTTTAAAAATGTTAGAGGTATGGAAGGAGTTAAAGAAACAGTGGTTGATTTAGCGGGGAATAAGCTAAGGATAGCTGTTGTTAGCGGAATTGGTAATATCAAGGAAGTTTTGACAAATATCAATAAATACGATTATATAGAGGTAATGGCTTGCCCAGGTGGTTGTATTGGTGGTGGCGGTCAACCGATACCAAGCTCAAGAGAGATTATCAAGAAGAGAACAGCTGGTATATATAAAATTGATGCTAGTTCTAAAATCAGAACAGCTCATGACAATTTAGGGGCAGTGGAGGTTGTTAAATGGCTTAAAGATAATAATTTGAGCCACAAAGTTCTACACACTAAATATTCTAAAAAAACTAGAAAATAATTAATAATATGCAACAATTAGTTACCATTTCTATCTTAAGTACCAATAGACAGGAGACCTCAGTTAAGTTAAACCAAGTTTTAACTAACAATGGTCACTTGATCATGTCTCGTTTAGGTGTTAATGTGCAAAAAAGTTGTACAGAACATTGTCCGGGCATGATTGTATTAGTATTAAAAGATGAAAGTGAAAAAATTAAAAAATTTATTGAAGAATTAGAAGCTATATCTGACTTAGAAGTTAAATGTTGTTTCTTTGAAGAAAAATAATTTATGTTGAAATTTGCTTTAAAAACAATATCAGATCTGCAGAAAGCTGGATTTGAAGCGTATTTAGTGGGCGGAAGCGTCCGCGATTTGTTAATGGGGAAAGATCCTTATGATTTTGATATTACCACTAATGCTTTGCCGGAAGAAATCATGAAAGTTTTTCCCGAAGCTAAATATGAAAATGATTTTGGTACAGTTATTTTAGCTATTAAGGATAAAGAAGAGAAAGTTTTGACAGTGCTTGAGATAACTACCTATCGTAGTGAAAGTGGTTATCGTGACCATCGTCGTCCGGATGAGGTTATCTTTGAAACTGAGTTAGAGAAAGATTTAATGCGTCGCGATTTTACCGTTAATGCCATGGCACTATGTCCAGCAAAAAGTAAGCAAGGTGATAAATACGGCGCTAAGAAGATAAAGGTTTTGGATAATGAATTCTATTTAGTTGATTTGTTTGGTGGCTTAAAAGATATTAAATTAAAGATTATTCGAGCTGTAGGTGAACCAGTTGATAGGTTTAAGGAAGATGCTTTGCGTATGATGCGAGCTATTCGTTTTTCAGCTCAATTAGGATTTGAATTAGAGCCTAAAACCGAAAGAGGAATACTTAAGATGGCTGGTAGTTTGAAGTTCATTGCTAAAGAAAGAATTAAGGATGAAATGATTAAAATACTTAAATCCAATAAACCATATGAAGGTTTTGTAGCTTTACATAAAACTAAATTATTACAATATATTTTACCCGAACTACTGGCTGGAGAAAATATGAAGCAAAACCACCATCATGTCTATACTGTTTTTAAACATAACCTATTATCCTTAAAACATTGTCCCAGTCCTAAATGGCAAGTTCGTTTAGCTGCACTGTTACATGATATTGCCAAACCTCAATCAATGAAAGTAATAGATGGTCAAACCACTTTCTATAACCATGAATATACTGGAGCCAGAATGACTAGAAAAATACTGACCCGTTTAAAATTCTCTAATAATGATATTGAAATGATTGTTAATTTGGTTAAAAACCATATGTTCTATTACAACGTAGGCGAGGTAACAGCGGCTTCAGTTAGAAGATTGATAGCTAAAACTGGACGAGAGAATTTACAAGATTTAATTCATTTGCGCGTAGCTG
>CAYTEZ010000029.1:7334-8810 GCA_964437025.1 uncultured Gammaproteobacteria bacterium | reverse complement strand
GGTTGGCTTAAAGGAGTTAAGGAATTTCAAACAAAATTTAAGAAGTGTTGTTAAAGATAATAATATTAAGTAATTAAAATATTTTTATGAAAGTAGAAAATATTATATTGGATAATTATAAAACAAGAGGAAAATATTCACTAGCTAAAAAAGTAGACATGGGAGATTTTTATATTATCTATGTTTCTGGATTTCAAGCGCCAAAAAACGATAAGAGTGAAATTGTCACCAATGATGTTGGGGAACAAACAAAAATGATATTTGAAGAGATTAATAAAGTTTTAAAGCTGGCCGGTGCTAGTTTGGATGACGTAGTTAAGGCTGTTGTTTATTTAACTGATATGAATGATTTTAATATAGTTTCGGGTATAAGAGATGAGTATTTTAAAAACTCAATGCCGGTTTCAACTATGATTGAAGTAAGTAGAATGACAAGAGATGGAGCTAAAATAGAGATTGAAGTAACAGCTATTAAAAAGAAATAATTTTATGATTTGGAAAAAAGTAGATGAAAAGTTGATTAAAGATGGTTGGAGAAAGGTAATAAGCCGAACTTTTATTTTGCCAAATGGAAAAACTTGTGATTTTGAAGTAAAAAAGGAAGCTATTTCTGTTTGTATTTTGCCTATTACAAAAGAAAATAAAGTTGTTTTAGCTAAGCAATTTAGAGTTGGACCAGAAAAGGAGTTATTAGAGTTACCTGGTGGAGGGCTTGAAGATGGTGAAACACCAGAGGAAGCGGCAAAAAGAGAATTGTTGGAAGAGACTGGATATGAGGGTAATATAAAACTGGTTAGTGAGATTTTGGATGATGCCTATTCTACTAGAGTACGTAATGCTTTTGTAGCTACTGAATGTGTGAAGGTTAAAGAAATAAATCCTGATGACACAGAATTTATTGAAGTAGTTGAACTAGGTTTAGATGAATTTCGTAAACATCTGAGGAGCGGTCAACTAACAGATATTGAGACCGCTTATCTCGGTTTAGATTATTTAGGATTATTATAATAGTTTATCTGAAGTTTAAGTTAAATTCATGTGGTATATGTTAAAATATAGTCATAATAATAAATATAAAAATTATGACAAAAGAAATTGAAAAAATTGCCCTTTTTAAAGGGAAAAAGATTAGGAAAACTATTTATCAAAAAGAGTGGTGGTTTGTTTTAAGTGATGTTATAGGTGTTCTTGTGGATTCTTATGATATAAAACAATATATAGACAAGATGAGGAAGCGGGATACTGAGCTATCTAAAGGATGGGTACAAATTGTACACCCCCTTTCAATAAATACTGATGGGGGTATGCAAAAATTAAATTGTGCTAATACCGAAGGAATGTTTCGTATTATTCAATCAATTCCATCCTCTAAAGCTGAGCCATTTAAACGCTGGTTGGCCAAGGTAGGTTATGAAAGAATACAAGAAGTGGAATATCCAGAATTAGCTACTAAGAGAACAAGGTTGCTTTATAAAC
>CAYTEZ010000029.1:0-7324 GCA_964437025.1 uncultured Gammaproteobacteria bacterium | reverse complement strand
GACACTTTACAAATTAAAGGGTTATTCAGAAGATTGGATTGAAAAAAGAATGCGAGGTATTGCTATTAGAGAAGAGTTAACTGATGAGTGGAAAAATCGTGGAGCAGAAAGAGAAAAAGATTATGAGATTTTGACAGCCGAAATATCTCAAGCTGCTTTTGGATTAAAGCCAAATGAATACAAAAAGTTGAAAGGATTAAAGAAAGAAAATTTAAGAGACCATATGGATGATTTTGAATTAATACTTACAATGCTTAGTGAAAGAACAACAACTGAAATACATAGAAATAATAATTCTTCAGGTATGCCAAGGTTAAAAGATGATGCTAGGGTTGGTGGTTCTATTGCTGGATCAGCTAGAAAGCAGATAGAGAGAAAAATTGGTCGTTCTATTGTTTCTGGTGATAATTACAAGAAAAAAATAATTAAATAGTTTTTGATTATTTTTGCAAATAACTAAAAGAGATGGTGACAAATTGTCACCATCTGAAATACATAATAGTGAACCGTCCGATCAAATCGGACATTTGAATAGATTTTTAAATTTCAACCGTCCCCAATTTGGGGACAGTTGAAAGGGTGGGGGCAAATTGCCACCCCCCTTGAAAAATAATAAAATATGGAACAAGAAATATTTGAAAGGGAATTGGCTATGTGTGCAGACTTATCCAAAAAGAATGGTGGTAAGTGTAATTGGGGTGAGTGCGAAAAATGTGCTGTTATCCCATTATTATACAAACTAGGTAAGGGAGAGATAGTTGAAAAAGAGGATGATGTGAAGCAGTTAAAAAATGATGTATTAAATAAAATATGATAAAGTTAGGTAAGTACCAACATTATAAGGGTGGTAAATATCAGGTTATTGGTTTGGCTAAGCATTCTGAAACTTTTGAAGATATGGTTGTCTATGAAGCTTTGTATGATAATAAGTTATCAAAGATTTGGGTTAGACCACTGGCTAGTTTTTTAGAGGAAGTTGAGGTTGATGGGAAAATAGTTCCTAGATTTAAATATTTAGATTAATAATATAAAATTATGAAATCAGTTGTTATCTGTGGTAGCACTCGTTTTAAAACTGAAATACGAGAATTCGCTAAAAAATTAAAAGAGTTGGGTGTTTTAGTGTATGAACCAAATCTATACAGTGGATATGATAAAGTATCGGAATTAGATAAAAAGTTTTTGGCTATGGGATTAACCTATGATCATTTTCGTAAGATGAAAATGGCTGATGTTGTTTATGTGTATAACAAAGATGGCTATGCTGGTGTTAGTACTAATATGGAGATTGGTTTTGCAGTAGCTATTGATAAGCCAATATATGTTTTAGAAGAGAAAGATGAAGAAATATTTAGAAAGAATCTTTTTACCGCTGTGGTTAAAACCCCAGAAGAGTTGATAGATTATTTGAAATAGTAAGTATTTTTGCTTAAAAGTAGTAAAATATAGCAAAAATACAGTATTTATAATAAGCTAATATTAGCACAATTATGAATTATTGACAAAATAGAGAAAGTAGACTATAGTTAAATTATTAATTTAGACATAGTCTAATATAATTATTTATATGATAACAAGGCAAGATTTAAATTTAAAAAATGAGTGGTGGATAAATGACAAGTACCAAGTTGATGAGTTTAAGCTTCCTCGACGAGATTTGTTTTTTCTAATTAAGGATAATTTAGAGCACCCCTTAATGCTTAATATTGTTGGCTTAAGACGTGTTGGAAAAAGTACTATTTTAAAACAATTAATTGGTGAGCTTTTAGAGCAAAAAATAAAACCAAATAATATTTTTTATTTTCTTTTTGACTATTCTAGCCAAGTACAAAAACCAGAATTTTTAGATGAAGTTTTGTCAGTTTATTTTAAAGATATAATTGAAAAACCAAGTTTGTCACTTAATGAAAGGGTATATGTTTTATTAGATGAAATTCAATACATTGATAATTGGCAAGCAGTTTTAAAGCGTTATTATGACTTGTCTAATAAAAAAATAAAGTTTATTGTTACTGGTTCTCAGAGTGTTTTATTAAAAGGAAAGAGTAGAGAGAGTTTGGCTGGCAGAATTTTTGATTATTATTTAGCCCCATTGTCTTTTAGGGAATTTGTGCGGGTTAATGAAGTTGATGTTAAATTACTTGAACCATTTGATCTACTAGATTTACCAGAAAAATTTAACGAATTAGATTCTTATAATACTTATAATAGCTCTAAAATATCTCAATTAAGTCGAGAATATGTTGTTACTGGACAATTTCCTGAAATACGGCAATTAAAAACAGTCGAATCTAAACATGAATATATTGTTGAATCAGTAATTGGAAAAATTGTTGATGATTGTATTAGAATATTTGATATTGAAAAAAGCAATGAGTTTAAATTGATAGTTAGGCAAATTTTAAATAATGTTAGTTCGATTTTTGAACAAGTTAATTTGGCTAGAGAAATTGCAATTTCTAATCTAACTTTGAATAAATATTTTCAATATTTAAAAGAAAGCTATATTTTGGAAATATTATATAAACATCATAAAAGTCCAATTAAACAAGGGCGTATTTTAAAAAAGGTTTATACCCCTTGTATTAACTTTACTTGTGCTTTAAATCATTATAATGAAAGTCATATTGATGAAGTTCCTCAAGCTTTTGGCAAAATTATTGAAAATTTAGTCTATAATGTCTTTAAACAAAAGTATAAAAATAATGACATAAATGAGGTTTTAAGTTTCTGGCGTCAAGGAGAAAAAGAAATTGATTTTTTAATAAGCTTTGATAATAAGCAATTGCCAGTAGAAGTTAAATTTACCAATAACATTAATTTTAAAGATTTAATGGTAGTTCTTAATTATATGAAAAAGAAAAAGATCAGTTTTTCTGTTATTGTTACTAAAAATGATTTGAGCAAGAAAGAAGTAGATGGAAAAACCATATATTATATACCATATTATTTAATACTAATGATGATATAAGCAGAATAATATTTTATAACAATTAATAAAAAAAATATGAATGAACAAAAAAAATTATATCGCAGTGAAAAAGATAAAGTTATCTTTGGTGTCTGCGGTGGTTTAGGGGAATATTTTGCTATCGATTCTTTAATCGTGCGTTTAATATTTCTTGCCCTATTTTTTGGTGGGGGAGCTGGTCTTATCATCTACCTTATCTTTGCTCTTTTAGTTCCTTCAGAAAGTGAAGGTCCTAAAGTAGTGCAAACTGTAGGAGAAGAGAAAAAGGCTAGCGTTAGTAAGTTAAATAATAAGGATTGGACCTTTATTCTAGGGGCTATTTTAGTCGTTATTGGTATTAGTACCTTATTATCCAACTTTTGGCCTTTTCACTTCATCTGGGGCAATTTCTGGCCTTTGCTGTTGATTTTAGCTGGGCTTATGATAATATTTAAGAAGAAATAATTTTTTTTAAAAAGTACTGGTTGTTAATAAAATATAATAAGATAGTTAATTAGTTAATTAATTATTTTTTTGTATTCAAAATTATTATGCCAACTCGCAATAAAGATTATAGAGATATAAAAACTAGCTTTTGTTTTTTAGATGAAACAGGCTTGATTTTTAATAAAAAAGATAAATATTTTGCTTTAGGTATGATTAAATGCTCTTGCCCAGAAAAAATATATAATAGAATAAGAAAAATCAGGCAAAGATTTAATTATAACGAAGAGATTAAGTGGTCTCAATTAAACTCTGAGGTCAGATTTAATGTAGCGATGGCTATTTTTAATTGTTTTTTAAAGGAAGTTGATGTCAAGTTTAACTGTATTATTTTAAATAAATACGAACTAGATTTTGAAAAAGAATATGACAATAATCTTTGTAAAGTTTATAGGAGTTTTACTATATCTCTTTTAAAATTAATAGCAGGAAGATCGCCTCAAGAATTATTAATAGTTTTAGCTGATGATTATTTTACTCCAGAAAAATTGGAAATGGAAAGTACTATAAAAAAATTTGTTAATAATCACTATCAGAATTTTGTAATCGCTGGAGTTTGCCAAATAAATTCAAAATCATCTGATTTATTGCAATTAACAGATTTAATATTAGGATCAATACTTTATGATTTAAAAAAAACTGAAAAAATAATAGATGGTAGTAATGAATATAAAAGAAAGTTTTTAAATTTTGTTTATCAGAAATTAAATATAAGAGAATCTTTTTTTGTTAATTCTTATGGAAAAACAAGAAATTATGTTTTATCTAGTGATAAAATCAGAGCTACAATTTTTGACTGTAAAAGATCTAGGGTTAAAAAATATGGTAAACAAAAACAGGCCATGGCCCACAATGGGCAACGCCTGTCTTAAAAGACATTATGAATGATAATGTCTCATGCTATTATACTAGCAAAATATAAAATATCTGTCAAGTGAATTTTTACCAAAAAACTAGACTAATAATTGCTTTGAAAACTAGACTAATAATTAGACTTATTGAGCATTGAATATTGGCTATAATTAGCCAATATTTTTGTATAGCCTATATTTTTTCTTGTAATTTTTTGTTGAAAAATTATTTTGTTCTTTTGCCTTGTAATTTATGTCTTTAAATGATAATATTTAAGTATAAAATTAATATAATTAATTCTAATTCTATGGAAAAAGAAAAAAAGGAAAAAGATCTAAATAACTGCGATTGTGGCTGTGATTGCGGTGACAACTGCGATTGTGGTTGTGATTGTGGAGATAATTGTGAGTGTGGTGATGATTGTGATTGTGGTTGTGGAGATGATTGTGAATGTCATTCTCATGCTAACAAAGATAACAAACCAGGATTTTGTAGTTGTTCTGGAAAATGTTCTGGTAAGGGAATCTTTGGTCTTGTAGTTCTAGCCTTTGGTGTTCTTTATTTAGGAAAGAATATGGGTTGGTGGAGTTTTGATATGAACTGGTCTATCTTTTGGCCAATTGTAGTTATCATTTGTGGTTTAACTATTATTGTGAAGAGCAGAAAATAGTTAACGTTTTTAAGCTTAAAAACGTTAAAAAATGTGTTTTTTTGTTTGTTTTAACGTTTTTATTGACAAAAGCGTTAAAATTGTATATAATATAGGTATAATTATTTATACTAAAATATGTCTAAGGTTTTAAATGTGTATAATAAAATAAGCAAGTTAAGAGAGAGATACTATTCTTTATCCGTGGGCAAAGAAGCCTTGCTGGCTGTCATTAATGAAGCTGAAATACCAGAACAGGTTTTTAACTCTAATGCTATTGAGAATAGCACTTTAAGCTTAGAAGAAACAGAAAAAATATTATTACAAATTGATTTAGATAGATATGCTTCTGAGAGAGAAATTTTTGAAGCTAGAAATTTGGCTAAAGTTGTTTTTTATATCAATCAAAAAGCTAAAGAAGAAGAATTTTCTTTAAGTGTAATGTTGTCTTTGCACAAAATGCTTTTAACAAATATTAGAGATGAGGTTGCTGGTCGTTTCAGAAAAAAAGGTGAATATGTTAAAGTTGGTTCTCATATTGGGGCTGATCCAGAAGTAATAGAGGAAAAGTTGGAAAAGATGATCTCTGATTACAGGGCTAATATCTCTGATGGTATAATTAAACGATTAGCTAGATTACATTTAAATTTAGAGAGTATTCATCCTTTTGTTGATGGAAATGGTAGGATTGGTAGGGTGACTAATAATT
Organism: uncultured Gammaproteobacteria bacterium; assembly: GCA_964437025.1. GTDB lineage: Bacteria > Patescibacteriota > Patescibacteriia > Patescibacteriales > UBA12465. Next base: position 1,660 of record CAYTEZ010000029.1, on the reverse strand, counting down.
ATCTATTGATTCGAGAAGGTTATGTTCCAATAAACATTAAGTTTATTGATAGGGCTAAATACTACGAAGCTTTTAGAGAGTATGATGATAAAGGAAAGACGGAGATTATGGAAGAAATTATTGGCAAGGCTATTTGTGTTAGCTATCATAAGAGGTTGGCCTATTTGGAGGGGAAAGAAATTATTTCTTTATCAGAGTATGCTAAGAGGAATAAGCTTTCCTATCCTAATTTAATTAATAAAGCTAAACGTCAAACCATAGAAGCTTTCTTAGAGAGGGGTTCTTGGAAAATAGGGGCTTGAATTAGATGTTAGATAAATTTTTTAATGCAATTGAAAGATTTGTTCCAGTAAAATGGCGTTGGGTTTTAGGCCATGGTGGTTTTAGACGTTATTTTGCTAATACTGGGTGGATGTTTTTTGGACAGATGTTTGGTTTATGTCTGTCCTTTTTTATTGGAGTTTGGGTTGTTAGATATTTAGGACCAGAAAATTATGGAGTCTTAAGTTATGCTTTAGCTTTTGCAGGAATATTTTCTTTTATTGCTGGATTGGGAGTTGATAATATTTTAAATAGGGAATTAGTTAAGTTTCCAGAAAAAAGAGATGAGTTAATGGGAACAGCTTTTCGTTTAAAGCTTATTGGTGGATTTATTGCTTTTGCTATCACTGTTATCTCTGTGTTTATTATCAATCCTAGCACCTTGATTAAATTTTTAGTAATGGTCTATTCTTTTACTTTTATCTTTCAATCATTAAACATTGTTAGTACCTTTTTCCAATCTAGGGTTGAGGCTAAAAAGAATGTTAGGGCTCAGGTTTTATCATCATCTCTCACCTCAATTTTAAAGATTATAATGATATTATCTGGTTTAGGTGTTATTTGGATAATGATAGCTTACACTTTAGATTCTTTATGGTTAGTAATTATTCTGCTGATTTCATATCGTCGCTCTAGCCTCAAGTTTAGAAAATGGAAATTTAGAGGAGAAACAGCTCGTCAGATACTTTCTAGCTCTTGGTTAATGATGCTAACAACGGCTTCGGTTTTGGTATATATGAAGATAGATCAAGTAATTATTAGGCAGTTATTAGATGAAAGGGCAGTTGGTTTGTATTCAGCGGCTATTAAGTTATCTGAGATTTGGTACTTCATTCCAGGGATTATATGCGTTTCTCTTTTTCCGGCAATTATTAATTCAAAAAAGACTGACCAAAAATTGTATTATAGCCGGTTAAAGAGACTTTATATCTTAGTTTTGGTTTTGTCGTTAATAATTGCTATAATAGTATCAGCCCTAGCTAAGCCAATTATTTATCTTTTGTTTGGGGTTGATTATTTAGAGTCTATTTCAGTGCTCAGAATATATGCTTGGTCTACTATTGGTTTTTTTCTCGGGATGGTTTCTAGTTATTACTTGTTAGCGGAAAATTATATGAAAATATATTTTTTCTCATCTTTTTTTGTAGCTGTACTCAATATCGTTTTGAATGTATTATTAATACCAAAATTTGGTATTAATGGAGCAGCTATTGCCACGGTTGTTTCGTATAGTTTTTTGTTTTTAGTTTTTTTGTTTTTTAAGAAGACAAGGGGGGACTTAAATCTTATTATTTTTAATAATGTTTAATATGATTATTACAAATTTTGTAAAAAATAA
>CAYTEZ010000028.1:0-9163 GCA_964437025.1 uncultured Gammaproteobacteria bacterium | reverse complement strand
ACCAATCTCTTAGCTGTTTTTTCTGCCATTTCTAAATTACCTGACTCATAATATATTAAAGCCATTTTAGAAATAATATTTACATCATCTACTTGATACTTAAGTATTGTATTATAAGTCTCAAGAAGTTTGTCATATTCTTTATCTTGATAATATCTAGACTCAATACCACTTAAAAAGTCACTCCAGTTTAACAGTGAGAAACCATTTCTTTCACCACAAGCAGAAAAGTTTTCCATAAACTTAGCGTGATCTTTTTCAATAAAATATAAGTGAGCCATTTGGCAATAAGAATCTGGCATTTTTGGATTTAACTCTCGCGCTTTTTCCATATCAACTAATGCTTTGTCAATTTCACCAAAATTTAAAAGTAAATTAGAGCGAGTAAGGTATAGAGGAATACGACCAGGACTGCTTTCAATAGCTCTATCTAAGGCATTCAAAGCCAAATTCCCATACTTAGAACCTTTCTCGCTATCGCCATCAACTGAATAATAGAAACGAGCTGCTAAATCATAAACCTTAGACAAACGCATTAACATTAAACTATCATATTGATTGTACAAAATATTTCTTTCACTAGCCTCAATCATCATTTCCATTGTTCTCTCCGCTTTTTTCTTGTCGCTAGCTTGCAAAATTTTATTAGAATTATCTAAAGCTAAATTAAGAAAAGATTCTCTAGCATCTCTTTCTAATCCACTATGGTAAGAAAAAACTTTAGCATAATAATCGTTAGCCTCCACTATTCCAAGCTTTGAAGCTACAGCATAAGCATCAATAGTTTTTTTTATCATGCTCATGGAATTAATATTTTTGTTTAAAGAAAAAGCTATGAGAATAAACAAAATAACTATAGCTGTTTTCTTCAACCAATCATACTTCTTTTCCATCTTTTTTTCCTCTTTCTCTGCGGTCTTTAAAGAACGATAATTTCGCTCTATAAAGTAAATATAGGCTAAAAAGCTAAAGAAGTACAAATAAGTGGCAAAAGAGTCAAAAACAGCCAAATTTTGGACAAAATATGCCACTAGAAGACCCAACAATAGTGATAATTCGGCTTGACCTAGTCTCTTCTCTTCTCCTAATTCCTGACGACGACGATAAGCTAAAATTAGATAGATAACAATAAAGACAAAAATAGAAAGATAAGCTAGCAAACCAATTATCCCGGTAGTAGTTAAAATATCAATAACGGTATTATGGGCTCTGTCAAAATAAGTAGCTCCCCTGTCATAGTCATAAAACTTAGCGTTAAAATATTTATCAAAAATTAAAGCATAGTTTCCGTGACCAACACCAAAAATTAAACTGACTGGATTATTTATTAAATACTTTCCAGCTGAAGCATAAGAAATTAAACGAGTATTTAAAGTAGTATTTTGCGATGAGAAATCACGTAAGGATTTACCTAGATAAGTATTATCAAAAACTGGATTAGATCTAAACATAAATAGTGCTACTATAGCCACTACGAATAAAGATAGGGCCGAAACGCCAACTATTTTTAATTTTTTATTCTTAGAACTAAAAACCAAAACTGCCAAAGAAGTCAAAACACCCAGGATTAAACCAGCTTGAGAACCAGAGATATCAGCTTTTACAAAACCAATAAAGGCAATAATAATACCAACAATATATATTGGTTTAACAAACCAAGAACGACTCTTAAAAAAGAAAATGGCTTGTAAAAATATAGCAAAAAGCATCATTGCTGCTACATAAGCTCTATTACCAATAGTACTGTCAGGATTCTTTTTCATTATGGCATATAAAGCCACTACTAGAGCGGAAGAGATAACAGCTACAAAAAGTTGATTAAAATCTTTTTTGCTACGAAAAACAGTAATGGTGATGAGATAGAAAATAAAGAAGTGAAGAAGATGAAAAACTCCCAACATTCTTTCAACATCCCCCCAAAAACTTAAATTAAAATCAACGCTCACTGCTAGTGATAATATTAGAGTAACGAAATAAGCAATAATGCCAAAAGTTAGATAAGATTTTTTTGGCAAATATTTGGGATACTGAATTAAGAAGATAATATAGATTGCTAGTAGTACCTCCATCAAAATATTAAAGGGTAATTGCTTAGAAGTAATGAAAGGAAACAAAAAGGAAGAAAAAACAAAAAGCAACATTACAAAGGAAGCTAGAATACCACCTTTGAGAATGGCTAAATAAGACTTGTCTGACATAGTTTGATTTTAATTAATTAATTGTTATAATATTTATATATAAAATAAAACAAGAAAATATGATAAACAACAACATCAAAAAGGCTTTTTTGCTCCTAATAGATGCTTCTATCTTAGTTCTGTCTCTATATATCGCTTTAAACTTGCGTTATTTTAACCTACCAGAAAACATCATGTGGGATAAGCATTTAAAATTATTTGCCCCCATATTCATCATCTGGCTCCTTGTTTTCTATATCAATAGTTTATACGATTTTCGTAAATTTATCAACCAAGGAAAACTGATTGCCAATGTTAACCGCAGTGTTCTGCTTTCCTTTCTAGTTAGTATCGTTTTCTTGTATCTTGTTCCTAACGGAGAGCTTAGTCCTAAAACTAATTTAATCATCTTTTCTGTTGTTGTATATATTTTCTTTTTGTTATGGCGCCTAGGTTTTTCTATTCTTAATCGCAAATATCTTCCTAGCACCAATATCGGAATTATTGGCTACAACGAAATAATCCGTCAAAGCATAAAACTAATTAGAGATAATAGCCAATTAGGCTATAATATTAAATTCTTAGTTTGTGAGAAAAATAATGTTATGGTTGATGTAGCTGAACATTATAATCTTAACCTCATCGATGATGTTAATCAATTATCTCGAGCTATTAAAGACTACAAGATTAACATCTTAGTCTTGGAAAAAAATATTAATGAAATGAAGGAATTACAGAAGACTCTCTTTAATCTCCTACCAACTGGCATCAACTATTACACCTTGAGCAAATTTTATGAACAGATAAGCGGTCAAATACCTTTGGATATTTTGAGTAAGGGTTGGTTTTTAGAAAATCTTAATTTAGCTAACAAAAAGAACTTTGAAAGAATCAAAAGACTTTATGACATTTTCTTTTCAGCCATCTTCTTAATCATTTCCTCCCCCATATGTTTGATTATAGCTATACTAGTTAAACTAAGTGGCAAAGGTCCAATCATCTTCAAACAAACCAGAGTTGGCCAAAACTCCAAAAAATTTAAATTCTATAAGTTCCGTACTATGAAGACCGAGAATAATAATTTCTCCCCTACGGCTCAAAATGACTCTAGAATCACCAAAATTGGCAATTTCTTGCGTAAGACTCGTTTAGATGAGATTCCCCAACTACTCAACGTTTTAAAGGGAGATATGAGCTTTGTCGGACCACGACCCGAGAGACCAGAACTCATTAAAGACTTAGCCGCCAATATCCCTTTCTATAACGTTAGACATTTAGTAAAGCCAGGTATTACTGGCTGGGATCAGATTTCAGGTGAATACCATTCCCCTTCCATCAAGGATACCTACAAAAAACTACAGTACGATTTATACTACTTAAAAAATAGATCTATCTCACTCGATATCAGCATTATCTTAAAAACCATTAAGACTGCTTTAATGAGAGAGGGGCGATAATAATAACAACATATGAAAAAAGCATTAATTACTGGCATTACTGGCCAAGATGGATCATACCTAACTGAATTACTTTTAGAAAAAGGTTATGAGGTTCATGGAATTATTCGACGTTCATCTTCTTTCAACACTGGAAGAATTGATCATCTATACAATAATCCAGATATTTTAAACAAAACATTATTTCTTCATTACGGAGATTTAAGTGACTCTAGTAGTATTTCCCGTTTGATTGAAAAAATTAAACCAGATGAAATATATAATCTTGGAGCTCAAAGTCATGTTAAGGTTAGTTTTGAAATTCCAGAATATACTTGTGATACCACTGGACTTGGAACACTGAGAATATTAGATGCCATCAAAGAATCAGGAATTAAAACCAAATTCTATCAAGCTTCATCTTCAGAGATGTTTGGTTTAGTACAAGAAGTTCCTCAAAAAGAAACTACTCCTTTCTATCCTCGCTCCCCTTATGGCTGTGCTAAACTTTTTGCCTATTGGATAACTAAAAATTATCGTGAAAGCTATAACATCTTTGCTTGTAATGGAATACTATTTAATCATGAGTCCCCTCGAAGAGGAAATACTTTTGTTACCAAAAAAATAACTAGAGAATTAGTTAAAATAAAGCTAGGGTTAAGTGATAAGCTATACTTGGGTAATTTAGAAGCTAAAAGAGATTGGGGTTATACCAAAGACTATGTCTATGGTATGTACCTTATGATGCAAGCCGAAAAACCAGATGATTATGTTCTAGCCACTAATGAAACACATAGTGTTAGAGAATTTGTTGAACTAAGTTGTAAGCACCTAGGAATTGACTTAGAATGGCAAGGTGAAGGAGTAAATGAAAAAGGAATTGATAAAGAAACAAATAAAGTAATTATTGAAATAAGTCCTAGATATTTTAGACCAGCCGAAGTTGATCTCCTTATCGGTGACTATTCTAAAGCAAAGACAGAATTAGGTTGGGAGCCTAAGGTTAAGTTTGAAGAATTGGTTAAAATAATGATTGAAGCTGACATGGAACAAGAAAAAAAGAATTTACAAAATTAATATGATGGAAAAAAATAGTAAAATATTAGTCCTTGGTGCTAGTGGTTTAGTTGGTAGCTCCATGATACGACAATTAAACAAGCAAGGATATCAAAATATTCTCTCCCCTAACAGTAAAGAATTAGATCTAACAAACAAAGAAGCAGTTGATGATTATTTTAAAAATCAAAAACCAGATTTTGTTTTTATGCTAGCCGGACTAGTTGGCGGAATATTAGGCAATGCCAAAAGACCAGCTGACTTCCTTTATATCAACTCCATAATGATATTAAATATCTTAGAGGCAATAAAAAACTTTTCCCCTCACACTAAAATATTATACACTGGCTCCACCTGTATATATCCTAAAGAAAATCCTCAACCCATAAACGAAGATAGATTTATGTCAGGTAAGTTAGAAGAAACAAATAAGGGTTATGCTGTAGCTAAGGGGTTAGGCGTTGTGGCTTGTGAGTTATACAAAAAACAATACAACATCAAAACTATCGCTGTTATGCCAACTAATATGTATGGACCAAATGATACCTATGATTTAGAAAATGGTCATATGATTCCATCCCTCATCAAAAAATTTGTGGAGGCTAAAAAGAATAATAGCAGTCTCACCTTCTGGGGTACTGGCAACCCAAGACGAGAAGCTCTTTTTGTTGATGACACTACTGATGCTTGTATTTACCTTATGAATAATTATGATGGTGATGAAATAATAAATATCGGTACTGGTTTTGATTACTCTATTAAAGAATTTATCAGTATCTTAGAAGAAGTAACTAATTACCACGGAGAAATAACTTGGGATACTAGTAAACCGGATGGAACTATGGAAAAAAGAACTGACATCACCAGACTCAAAAAGATTATGCCTAGCTTCTCCCCCAGATCCTTTAAAGACGGACTTAAAGAAACACTAAAGGCTGACTTTGGGATTGAGGTTTAGATATTTGAGATAAGTTGTTATATAAAAAGAAAAAACCACCTCGAAAGAAGTGGTTTTTTTTGAATGAAAAAAGTTTACTTTTAATCTTTTTCAGTTATTGCAAGAAATGCAACAACTGAAGATTCTTTAATTACCAATACTTTTTTGTCTCTCTATTTTTGAACTGTTGCGTCTTTTGCAACAGTTGAGATCTTATCACTCTCCAACCTTTTTATCTCATCATTTAGAAACATTAGGGTCTCTCTTTTTAACACTTTTCTCAGTTTATTAAACTTCTCATAAGAAAGAAGATTATTTAAGTCTTGGTTTAAAATAGTCTCAGTAATATGCTCATCTATAAAAGAAGATAATTTTTTGAAAAAATCTAATACATTTAAACCCGTCCTCTCAACTATCACCTCTTTATTATAATCATAAGCATTTAGAAAAAAATAATGGATATCATAAATATCACGACCAGCAATAGAATTGTGACGCTCAAAACGATCAAGCACTGCCACTAATTTATTAGCAAACATTGTTGAAATATTTTGACAAACGACAACCCTATTAATATCAACTAATTTAATTGGTTCATAAATATTGGCTTGAGGTGCCGGAAAAGTAATATCAATTTTTAGAGTGTTGCGACCACGAATATCATTATTTTGGTATTTTAAAAAATATTGTGGTACTTTTTTGCTAACATCATCTATTTTTAAATCTAAATCTTTAAAAATTTTCTCAAGCTCTGTTCTAATTTTTGATAAATCTTTCTTTTCACCCACATAATCAAAATCTAAATCAACTGAAAAGCGATCTAGAAATCCAGCCATAGAGGCACAAGTGCCACCTTTAAAACAAAGACTGTGTAGTTTTGGATTATCAACAATAGCGATCAAAACTCTATAAAGCCAAGCTTTGTGAATCGCATCTTGCGCATTTAAAGTAATCATATATTTTTATTTATTATAAACAGCTAATTGTATTTTTTTAACCTCAGTCCAATTAATTTTATTGGGATTATCGAAATGATATTTGGGATTGAAATACAAAATATCAGCTACAGCTCGCTCCAATGTAGCAAAGTTAAATTTTCCAGTTTTGTCTATACCTATATCATTATACAAAAACCCTTTCTTAAGTTGACGACAATAATAATTACTATCCCCTATTTTAAAGCGTCTGCTTTTATCACCAATAAAGGTGATGTAATTAACTTGTTGAAAAATCACTCCATGTTTAGCTAAAATTGTTTCAGCACTTAAATAACAATAGCTGTTTATAGCTTGGGCTCCTAAAAACAGTGGATCAAGCTCTGATACTGGTTTAATGGAATACAGTCCTCTATACAACCTATAAATCAAACCGCTATCAACATAACGCTTTAAGCTAACTAAAAGAGTTTGGCGATTACTTACACCCCAAATTCTAGCTAAATCAGAAACATGAAAAACAGAGTCTTTTAGCTTAGCAATTGATAAAAACCTATTTTGCTTAATATTAGCCACTTTTTTATTATCTTGTTTATTTATACTATACATATATGTATATTATAATAAAACATATAGATATTGTCAAGTTTATTATGGCATTGAGTTGGGTCTCTTTTAAATTTAAACAAAACTTAATATAAATAGCCTAACACATCAAACATGAATTTATACTAAACTTTTATATATTTATTCAAAATATTTATATAATAATAAAAAACCACCTCGAAAGAAGTGGTTTTGCTTTTTTACTAGAGACACTTAGTTAGTCTAAGTATTTGATGGAATTTTTTTTGATTGCAAGAAGATATTTATGTCCATAAAACTCTGGAGTACAAGCAATATTCATAACCGAGCAATAAGGAATAAAACGAAGAACAACGAAAGAAGAATGATATCTTCTAACACTATTGAGAACAGACGTTCCCCATGCTATCATCGAAAGTTCTGCTATCAATCTGGGATGAATAATCCCAAAATGTAGAATTTCCATTAAAGTAGCCGGACGAAATCCATCTTTTTCTATTTGATCAATAACTAAATCATAATCACAATCAAAATAAAAAAATTTAGCTTTTACCATTACCCTTTTTCCAATCATTTCTGGAGGAGCAGAAAAATTATTAGCATCAATAGTATCATCTTGAAATTTATACCTTCCTTTATCCAAAAGTTGATCACTTGTTTTTCCGTAATCAATGTTTAGTTCAAACTCTTTTAATTTTTTAACCTTGTTCCTATAGGATATCAAATAAGAAAAAAACTTTAAATCCGAATAGCCAAAAAGAAAAATTATAAAAGGAATAAAAAACATAAAGGGTATTTTCATGGGCGAAAATGCTGAACTAGAATAGAAAGTCTTATCAAAAAAAAGTAATCCAATATTAAGAATAAGGAGAGCCAAAACTGAAATAGAAGTAAGGGATGAAAAATTTTCTTTAAAAAACGTTTCTTTTTTAGAAGAAATAATGTACTGCAATATCATTTCAAGAGATACAACAATAAAGGCAAAAATGAATAAAACTAAAAATAAGGTTTTCATAATAAAAATACTTTGGTTAATAAAAATTTGTTTGATTATAAAGCTCACTAATTATAACAAGCTTAATAATCAAACAAATTTAACCTCTTTTTAAGGAACTAACATAACAAAAAAGTATATCATAGTAATATACTTTTGTCAATATATATTAAATTTTAAACTAATCCTTCTTTTTCAGTATATACTGCCCTATTTTCCCTAAAACCCTACGAGGAATAAATAAGAAAGGAGGTTTAAGACCATTAAGTCTCCAAGCCTGACATAACTCTTTCCAACCCTTCATTCTCTGCTTTAAACTAGAGGCGCTAGCACCGCCATCTCTCATCTTTACAATGATTTCTGGTAAATAATGCACCTTTATTCTTTTTATCATAAGAAGACGCAAAATGAGCTCATAATCAGCTGCTAGGCGTAGTCTAGTATCAAATATCTTCTCTAGAGAATTATACACTTCTCTTTTTACAAACAACGAAGGATGAGGTATAGCCCAACCTGATCTTAATTTCTTTTCATCATATTCCCCACTTTTCCAATATCTAGTTTCTTTTTCTTTATCATCATTGTCTATATACAATATATCTCCATAGACAGCTTGAATAGAAGAATCAGATTCAAATACCTTATTTATTTTCTCTAAAATATTATTTGAGTAATAGAAATCATCGGAGTTTATAATACCGACAATATCACCACTAGCAAGTAGTACTCCTTTATTCATAGCATCATAAAGACCAGAATCTTTTTCTGATAATAATCTTATATTAAACTTCTGTTGATAGGAAGATATTATCTCCAGTGTCTTATCAGAAGATACACCATCAATTACAATATACTCTATATCTTTATGAGTTTGAGAAAAAACACTTTCAATAGTATCAGAAACTGTTTTTTCACTATTAAAGGTTGGGGTTATGATTGAGATTTTCATTTATTTTGAATAATAACTTTTAATTGTCTGACAAATATATTTCACTTCCCTTTCTGACAAAAATGGGTTGATAGGTAAAGATAAAATATTTTTT
>CAYTEZ010000027.1:4849-9433 GCA_964437025.1 uncultured Gammaproteobacteria bacterium | reverse complement strand
AGCCAAACTAGCACCAACAACGAACAACTTCATACCAGCAGAACTGTGATCTTTTTCCTTTTCCATACTTTTAAAATTAATTTATTAAATACAAACCTATCCTTACACTATTTAGACGCTGTTTAAGCTATATTATTACAAATAATAATTGTACTATTAAATTTACTATATTTTTGTCAATAGATTGGGGTCGTGGCTGATGTTGGAATTAAAATTATTTATAAATCAAAATTTAAATCATTCTTAAATTTAAAACAATCTTTGATATGTTTGAGATAAAAAATAAAAAATCCCCCAAAAAATAATTATATTAATAGAATACCAAATTAAATTAACAATTATCTCCATCAAGAAAAATAATAATGAATTCGGTAAATTTTTCTTTTTTTCTGACCTTAACAATAATATACCAAAAATATATTCATGATTAAATCCCCAAACAGTAATATTTATTTTTTTTAAAATCCTTTTTGTTGTATCAAGCAATAAATAATATATAATAATAAATATTATTAAAGCTAAAAAAATAAATACATATTCTAACATAGATTTTTTTGTTAATAGTTTTGCTCGGGGACTAGGATTCGAACCCAGATAGGCAGGACCAGAACCTGCAGTCCTACCATTAGACGATCCCCGAATTATTTATTCTATCCATAAATTCAGCAAACTTCTCTTTTAAACTATCATTCTTTGGTATGCTTAAGTTTATTCCATCCCCTTCTGCTCTAGGAATTAAATGAAGATGAAAGTGAAAAACTTCTTGTTGAGCGTTCTTGCCAGCATTATGAATTAATTGAACATCATTAATATTAAATATCTTTTTATACCCTAAAGCTATCTTCTTGGCTGTAAGTATAATTTCCTTTAGATATTCTTCTTCAATATCATAAATATTTTCTGCATGTTTTTTAGGTATAATTAAAACATGACCTAAACTAACCGGAGAAACATCTAAAATAGCCATGACTAAATCATTCTCATAAACAATGTTGCTTGGTATTTCCTTGTTTGCAATCTTGCAAAAAATACAATCAGACATATTATTCTTGTTTTGGTTTTAATAATGGGAATAAAGTGGTTTCTCTAACTGGTTTGTTAGCCATAAAAGCAAAAAGTCTTTCACCAAAACCGAAACCACAAGTTGGCGGCATACCGTGTTCTAACATTTCAACAAATTCCCAGTCTGGCATCATAGCTTCATCATCTCCTCTATCAATTAATCTTTGTTGCTCTTCAAATCTTTGTCTTTGATCAATTGGATCATTTAATTCTGAAAAACCATTACCAACCTCTGAACCAGCAATAATGATTTGAAATCTTTCAGTTAATTCTGGATTATCTTCTTTTATTTTAGATAAAGGAGAAACTAATTTAGGATGATTTACTAAGAAAGCTGGACCAGCAATACTTTTACGACAATATTTCCATAAAGTATCCATCATTCTTTCTTTGCTAGTTCCTTCATATTTTACCCCTAATTCATCTAGTTTTTTAGCCATTTCTTCCTCTGATGCTTTTAATATATCAATACCAGTTTGTTTTAAAACTTCATCTCTGTAATCAATTTCTGGCCACTCATCAGCTAAATCATATTGCATACCTTTAGTTTCAAACTTTGTTGTACCAAAAACTTGTACAGCTATTTCTCTGTATAGTTCTTGAGTTAATTTCATGCCATCTTTGTAGTTAGCATAAGCCCAATAGAATTCCATATTAGTGAATTCTTGAAGATGATCTGGACTGCTACCTTCATTTCTATAGGCTCTACCAATTTCAAAGGTCTTTTCATAACCAGCTGCCATTAATCTCTTTTGCCATAGCTCACCAATAGATATACGAAGATAGACATCTAAATCAAAATCGTTATGATGAGTTCTAAAAGGAGAAGCTTCGGCGCCACCAGTTGTAGTTTCAAGTGTTGGAGTCTCAACTTCAAAGAACCCATGACGATGCATGAAAGCACGAGTAACCTGCCAAAATTTAGCTTTCTTTACAAACAATTCTCGAAGGTCATTATCTAACAAAAGATCTAAATATCTTTTTCTAAGTCTTTCATCCTCATCTTTAAGACCGTGCCATTTCTCTGGTAAGGGAGAAAGAGCTTTAGACAAGAAACGATATGTTTTTACCAAAATAGATTGCTCACCTTTGTGGGTTAAAAAACAAGTACCACTAACTTCAAGAAAGTCAGCCATATCAACTAATTTAGAAAAACTTTTGTATTCATCTGGTCCCATCTCATTTTTAGAGAAGGCTAATTGTATTTCACCAGAAGCATCTTTTATTCTAGCAAAACTCAAATTACCATGAGATCTTAGCCCCATGATTCTTCCATCTAACACCAACTCAGTTTTCTTTTCCTCTAAAGAAGAAAAATCATTCAAAACTTCAGAAACTGTGTGAGTTCTGTTAGCTTTAGCTGGATAAGGATTAGCAAACTCAGAAATCTTGTTTAGTTTTTCTAAACGATCACTGCGCTCACCTACAAAAGTGTTTTCCATATTTTTTTATGCAACGTTAATAATTTTATAACTCATCTCCCCTTTTGGTGTTTCTACTTTTACCTCATCTCCTTTTTTCTTGCTTAAAAAAGCCATGCCTAAAGGTGATTCATTAGATATCTTCCCGTTTAAAGGATCAGCTTCATTGAAAGAAACAATTTCATATACTTTTTCTTTGCCATTGAATAATACTGTTACCTTTGACCCCATATCAACTTCACCCTTTTTACTGTGAATACTCTCAACTACAGTTACATTCTTTAAAATACCAGCCAATTCTAAAATACGGCCTTCATTTAAGGCTTGCGCGTCTTTGGCTTCACTGTATTCAGCGTTTTCACTTAAGTCTCCTAATTCCTTAGCTCTCTCAATTCTTTCAGCAATTTCCTTACGCTTAGTTGTACTTAAAGAATCTAATTCTTCCTTCAATTTATTATACCCTTCACGAGTAATAATTTGTTCATTCATAATTTTTTAATAAGTATTAAAGTTTTAAATAATGCTTAAATGATACACTATTATTTATAATCTGACAAGAGTTAGGAGGTATATTAGGTACAGGATTAAAAGGTGGACAGGATAGAATAAATATTGTAACAATCTATTTAATCTAAAATTGTATTTTTCTAAAAATATTATTAGAAATAAGGAAAAAATGGCGAAAATATTAATTATCTGAGCTGGATTTAATATAACAAAAGAAAAAACTAAAACTGTTTGACTAAGTACTAAATATGGCCTTTTTTTAAAGACAAAAAAGAAAAGAATCATAAGGACTCCATAGGCTCCATATTCCATACCTAAAACCTGGGCTAGAACTGCTAACAATATTGGAAAAAGTATTTTTAAAAACCAATTTTTGCCTTTATCAAAAGCATAAATTGATATTAAACCAAAAAGAAGTGTAAAACAGATATTTAAATAATCTTGTGATATGGCGAAATAAAAAATTGGCTGTGATATTAAAGCCAATAACAAAAGACGTTCACCATATTTTTTTACATTTTTGGTATGCAAATAACCGCTAGCTACTCCCCAAGCAAATAACGGAAAAGCCAAACGACCAATTATTCGAAAAATTATATACTGTGGAAAAAATATTAAACCAACATGGTCTATCACCATGGTTAGCAAAGCAATAAGACGAAGCATAAAAATTAATTATCTCTTTTTTCAAAGGTTTCTTTTTTCTTATCTTTTGCCCTTTTCAAAATTAAAAAGACTAAGACTAAAGCTAAAGCACTCCAAAAAAATACTGCCCAAAAATTAAACATATTATTTTAATTTAACAGCTGTGCCATAAGCTAAAATTTCAGAAGCTCCTTGAGTTATCATAGAAGCATTTAATTTAACTCCAATAATAGCATCAGCGCCTAATTTAGTAGCGTCATCAATCATTCTCTGCATGGCTTCTTCCCTAGCCTCAGCTTGGAGTTTGGTATATTCGCTGATTTCGCCACCAATAATATTTTTTAAGGCAGCAAAAATATCTCGACCAACATTTCGAGCTCTAACCGTACCTCCACGAGCAATACCTAATATCTCAGCTACTTCTTTTCCAGGAATTTGTTGTGTGGTTGAAATAATCATAGGATCATTATTAATAATAATATTTATATATTAGCATTAAACAAAGAAAAAAGGAAGCTTGGCTTCCTCTTTTTTAGCTTATCATCTTCCTGATTACTTCGACCATGGCCACAATAATAATTAAAATAAATATTAATTTGCTGACATGGTGGTCAAAGTAATGTATTATTCTTTCTAAAAGATTAATCATCTTAAAACGCATTTTGAGATGAAATAATTAAGTTTTCAATTCTTTCTTTTTCTGCCGCTTTTCTTTCGGCAATTTTTTCGTTAATAACATGGTTTGCCCCTATTGCTATAAAGAATGCCCCTGGAACAACAATTATTAATAATTGAAAGTTTCTTTTTAAATAATCTTTAATTTTTTTCATGATTTTTTTGTTTTTGGTTTGTATTTATTTTATTAAACTCTCTAATTATCCTAAATAAAGGTAATTGGAGAGTCTAATAAACATTCAAACCTCATTTTAAAGAACCATCTTGAAAACAA
>CAYTEZ010000027.1:2720-4749 GCA_964437025.1 uncultured Gammaproteobacteria bacterium | reverse complement strand
ATTATAACACAATATCATATTTGTGTCAAGGAGTTCTGAAAAGTAATAAAAAAGAGGTGTTTTCTACACCTCTACCTGACACTATCCAGCCTTCTATTGTTTAATACAGCAGAAAAAGATATAGCTCTTAAGTTCTTTTTAAACTCATCATCCCATATCAATTTTAGAGCTGGCAAAAGATTAGAAAAAGAATCAAGCTTTTCAAATTGATTTCTACAAACTGTAATGTAGTAATCGAAATCCTCTTTCTTAATCGCTTGCTCAATGGAAAACAAAAGATATTCCAGATTTTCTATAGCTTTAAAAAAAATAGCTTCATCCCTTTTTTCGAGCCACAATCTTTCCATAATAGCTATTGCTTCAACCGGAAAATAAGAAGTGTTTGAATTGAAACAAAATTGTAAAAGAAATGCTTCTTTGTATTTCTCTTGAATTTTTTCCGGCAAATCTTTTATCTTTTTGAAAAAAGCAACATATTCATCAGCATCATCACTGTTCTTTTTGTCTAGAGCACACACATCTCTCTCGAGAAGTGGCTCGCCCCAATCATGAATCTTAAAGCATAGTTGCAATATTCTAGAATCTAGAGGTCTGTCTAGTTTATCCTCTATCATAATTAGAATATTTTCACCTAAGAGACCCAAGGAGTAGGAATGTTGCAACACATTTTGTTGTCTCCCTCTTTTAAAGATATACCAAGGCTTTTCTTTTACTATTCTTAGCCATCTTTTAATTTTTTGCAACTTTGTTTCGGCAAAATTCATTATATCAATAATGCCTGGCAGTCTCTCATCTACCAATTTTTTTAAATCTGAAATATTCTCATTTGCTTTCATTTTATATCTATTTTTATATTGTTAACGTTCAATTACCATCTCTTTACCATACCCTATCAAAAAAATCAAGTCTTTTTTCTTATTGACTTTTTTAAGGCAAAGGAATACAATTATATGAAACCTAAAGCAAATTAACAATATAAATATACAGTAAAATGAAAGAAGGAATTATTTATAGTCTAAAAGAAACCTCTAAGAGAGAGTGTCTAGAAGAATTAAAAAGACTCTTATACAATGGGTCCTTAACTATGGTGTCCTATATACGGATATCGAACAATTTGTTTTTATCTTTAAAAAGAAATTACAACAGAAAAAAATTCCTTAAAAAGATAATAGATCTATTAAAGGAAGAGTTGGGAGACTCAGAAATAAAGATTATCTTAGATTTAAGAATTGAAGGAAATGAATTTAAAAAGGTGTCAAAGGTAATACTAAAATATTATGATCACATTGACGCCGTAACATTTTCTGGAAAACTTAAGTCTTCCCTATTATTTGATATAAAAGAAAATTTTCCTAAATTAGAATTAATTCTTTATTCTGATTTAGAAGAAGAAACTTTATTTCAAAAAGACACTCCAAAATCTTGCAAAATACTTCATGATTTAAATAATATTATTGAAGTGTTAAAAAAACATAAAAATTACGAAGAAAAAATAGATTACTTCTTTGATTTTATAGTAATACCAGATTTTGACAATCATAATTCTAAATATAGCCAAATAACACAAGGTTTGGCAACAATTTATGAAATAGGAATTATAAAAGAAAAAGAAAATTCTTGGGTAATACTGGCCCCAGAATAAAAAAAGGACATCAACTGATGCCCTTTTTAAATATCTAATTTTAACTTGCTTTAAGATCTCTTTGATTTAATTCTTTCATTTTCAGTTAATAATTTCTTTCTTAAACGAATACTTTTAGGAGTTACTTCTAAATATTCATCATCATTCATAATACTTAAACCGATCTCTAAACTTAATTCTACTGGAGGGGTTAGTTTAATAGCTTCATCTGAACCAGAAGCACGAACATTAGTTAATTGTTTTCCTTTAATTGGATTAACAGCTAAATCATTTCCTTTAGCTACGTTACCGATAACCATACCCTCATAAACATCAACATTTGGTCCAATATACAAAACACCTCTTTCTTGTAAGTTAGCAAGTGAATATCCTAAAGCAACACCATTT
>CAYTEZ010000027.1:0-2710 GCA_964437025.1 uncultured Gammaproteobacteria bacterium | reverse complement strand
ACGTTCAATAGTAACCCCCCATGCTGGCACAAGTACGATAGCTTCATCAGCACAAGACGAACGCATGTTAGAAAGTTGCTTACCCTTCGTTGGGTTCACCATCATTTCTTCACCCTTAGATGTGTTACCAATTACCATACCTTCATAAACATCAATGTTTGGTCCGATGTATAAAACACCACGTTCTTGCAAATTCCAAAGAGAATAAGCTAGAGCTTTTCCTGAAATCATAGAAATCATAGAACCTAATTCACTTTTTTCAATCTTGCCAACATGAGGTTTGAAATCTAAGAAATGAGTACAAAGAATTCCCTCTCCCTTAGTATCAACTACAAATTCATTACGATAACCCAAAAGTCCTCTAGTTGGAATTTCAAAAATAATTCTAGTCTGACCGTTAACAGTTTTAATACTCATAATTTGACCTCTTCGTTTTGACATTTTTTCAATAACCACACCAGAAGATTCTTCAGGTACATCAATAGTTACCTCTTCAAACGGCTCATGATCAACTCCATCAATATGTTTAATA
Source organism: uncultured Gammaproteobacteria bacterium (assembly GCA_964437025.1). Lineage (GTDB taxonomy): Bacteria > Patescibacteriota > Patescibacteriia > Patescibacteriales > UBA12465. The sequence continues at coordinate 2,178 of CAYTEZ010000027.1, read as the reverse complement.
ATTACTTGCGGTTGTGAAACTTGAAGTTCATAACCTTCTCGTCTTAAATTTTCTAACAAGATAGCAATATGTAATTCTCCACGACCAAAGACTTTATAGAAGCTAAGATCAGAAAAATCAATTTTTAAACCAACATTAATTTCTAATTCTTTTTCTAATCTTTCTTTTAATTGACGATTGGTAACAAATTTTCCTTCTTTTCCAGCAAAAGGTGAATTGTTAATTAAAAAATCAAGTGAAATAGTCGGCTCATCAATTTTAATAGCTGGAAGTAGTTCTTGGTCAGCCTTTTCACAAATGGTTTCACCAATATATATATTAGGTAATCCGGCAATCATAACAATATCTCCAGCTCGAGCTTCAGTTACCTCTTTTCTTTCTACTCCACTAAAGGTAAATAATTTACTAATTCTTCTAGTTCTAACTTCCCCATCCAAACTTTTAACAATAACATCCTGATTGGCTTTAACTATTCCGCTATAAATACGGCAAATAGCTAAACGACCAAGAAAATTATCATAACCAAGATTAAATGGTTGAATAGTTAGAGGTAATTTTTCTGCTTCAGCATCTGAAGCTGGAGCAACTTTTTCTAATATCAAATCTAATAATGGATTTAAATTATCAGAATCATCAGCTAAATTTATTTTAGCAAAACCTTGTTTAGCAGCAGCAAACACCACTGAGAAGTTTAATTGTTCATCATTTGCTCCTAAATCTAAAAACAATTCATAAACCATTTCTTGCACTTCATCAGGACGAGCAGCTGGCTTATCAATTTTATTAATAACAACAATTGGGTGTAAGCCCAACTCTAAAGACTTTTTTAGTACAAACTTGGTTTGTGGCATTGGTCCTTCTTGAGCATCCACCAAAAGCAAAACACAATCAATAGAACGCAAAATGCGCTCTACCTCAGAACTAAAATCAGCATGCCCTGGGGTATCCACGATGTTTATCTTTGTGTCTTTATAAAAAACGGAAGTGTTTTTGGAATAAATAGTAATTCCGCGCTCTCTTTCCAAAGCGTTGCTGTCCATACTAACATCATCACTTGACATACCGGTTTGACGCATCAAAGCATCGGTTAAGGTAGTTTTTCCGTGATCAACGTGAGCAATAATAGCGATGTTTCTAATCTCCATACTTTTCAATAATTAATTTATATACCAACCCAAGATACCACAAAGAAAATAAAAAGGCAAATTTGTTGACTTTTAAGCTTCTTAATGATAAAATTTTAAGAAAATCAATTGATCTTTGAAAAATATAAATTATAATATAAAAACAAAAAAGGAGGTTCTATGTCGACTGAAAAAAACACTAATGATGAGGATTATTTGTCAGAAATAATGGCAAATATGAAAAAAACTGTTAGCGCCAAAAAAACAATACAAAATGGCGAACTCCAAACTGATGTACCGGGATATTTAAAACTTTTAATTCAATTCTTAAGAATTTTAAAGGCTAATAATGTTCCAGTTATCATGAAAAAAGAAAAAGGTGAAGATATAATTTCTTGTCATGAATTTCAAGAAACCAATATCAAAGCTACCACCTACCAATACGCAACGGAAGAATTTAGAGAAATCTACAATTTTGTTCCATCACTATTGAAACTTAGTCAATTGAAAACAAAAATTTCTTTTGACGGATATCTAATTGAAAACCACCAAAGCAGAAATGAGTGGTGGCTCTACAAAAAGAAAGGCGGAAAAGTTGTTACTGAAAAAATAGTAGAAACCCCAAAATTTAGTGATTTTGGCAGGGATAGAAGAATAAAAAAGATAAAGGACTTGCCCGTTAAACACTACGACCTACCACCTCAAGCTTCCCAAAAAAATACAAAAAAGGAAATGATAAAAATATCAGAAAAATGTTTTAAAATTTTTGGAGAAAGGTGGAAGGGAGAAAAGAAAATTGCCTCTCTTTCTATTTACTTTGCTGTTGATAATGGAGATAATTTATTAGTTTGTGATTTTGATGTTTGTCTTATTGATATAAAAAATCAACAAGAAATAAAAATATCAAGAAAGGAAGCTATTAATAAACTACAATTAGCACACAACAACCTACTCATCTTAAGTTGCTCAAATATAAAAGATGAAAAAGAAAGAAAAAGGAAAAAGAAAAAAGGAAAATAAGACTAAAAGACTTGGATAATATCTAAGTCTTTTT
>CAYTEZ010000026.1:0-9512 GCA_964437025.1 uncultured Gammaproteobacteria bacterium | reverse complement strand
AATAATAATAAAAATAATGCTAACAACGAAGTTATTGATAATTTATTAAAAACTTTCGGCGGGCAAGTTATAAATTAAAATAAATATATGCTAGATATTAAAAAAATAAGAGAAGAAAAAGATTGGGTAGAAAAATCTTTAAGAAAAAAAATGGGTCAAGATGCTGTAATTGATTTAGATAAGATTATAAATCTTGATGATGCTAGAAAAAATATTATTCCTCAATTAGAAAGTTTGCAAGCTGAAAAAAATAAATTATCTAAGGTAAAACCAGATCCTGAAACTATTGAAAAAATTAAAAAGATTAATGAGGAAATAAAAACACTAGAAGAAAGTTTAGCTAAGACCGAAGAAGATTTAAAAGAAGCTCTACTAGCTTTACCAAACATTGTAGCTGATGATGTAGTAGCTGGTGGCAAGGAAAATAATAAAGTTTCCTATACCTTCGGTGAAAAACCAAAATTTGATTTTACCCCTAAAAACCACGTTGAATTAGCCGAAGCTTTAGATATTATTGATTATAAAAGGGCAGTTAAAATGTCTGGTTCTGGTTTTTGGGCTTATAAAGGGGTAGGAGCTTTATTAGAATGGGCTCTACTTAGTTATTTTATTTCTTATCACACCAAAAATAATTATACTTTTTTAATTCCTCCATTTCTTTTAAACGAAGCTTCAGCTTATGCTTCTGGTCATTTACCAAAGTTTGGTGAAGATCTATTTTGGATTAAAGATGAAAAATTATGTTTAAACGCCACTGCCGAAATGATGTTAGGTAATTATCATCGTGATGAAGTATTAAATGAAGAAGAATTACCTTTACGTTATATTGGTTACTCAGCTTGTTTTAGAAGGGAAGCAGGTTCATATCGTCAAGAAGAAAGAGGTATGATTCGTGGTCATCAGTTTAATAAAGTTGAAATGTTTCAATATACTACCCCCGAAGAATCATGGAATGCTTTTGCAGAAATGAAAAATCAAGCTAAGGGGTTACTTGAAAGCTTGGGATTGCATTTTCAAATTAGTGATTTAGCGGCTGGGGATTGTTCTGCTGCTATGGCTAAAACTGTTGATTTAGAAGTATATATTCCTAGTATGGAAATATATAAAGAAGTTTCTTCAGCTTCTAACGCTTTAGATTATCAAACTCGTCGAGGAAATATTAGATATAAAGCAAAGGATGGAAAAAATTATTTTCCTCACACTTTAAATGCTTCTGGCCTAGCTACTTCTCGTTTAATTCCAGCTATTTTAGAACAGAATCAACAAGCTGATGGTTCAGTCATTATTCCTGAAGTTCTTCGACCTTTTATTCCAGGAAATTTAGAGGTAATTAAGAAAATATAGAAACATGAAAGTATTTATTTTAATCATTTTTTATTCTTTTTACTTACTCTTTCCTTTAATTATTTTCTTAATCTGGAAACTCTACACTCAAAAAAAGAAGTCAATTGAAATATCTTTTCTTTTAATTATTTCTTTAATTCTACTTTGGTCACGTTTTGTGGAACCAAATGTTTTACGAATAAAGAAATATGATTTTTTTGTCGGAAACAAAAACACTGTCACCGAAACTAACAAATTAAAAGTTGCTGTTTTTTCCGATTTACACACTGGAGTGTTTACCAATGAAAAAACTATTAGAAAAATTGTGAAAAGAATAAATCATTTAGATCCAGATTTGGTAATCATACCAGGTGATTTTGTCTATTTTGCTAAAGCCCAAAATTTAGAAAGATATTTAGGTGAATTAGAAAATATTGAAGCCCCAACTCTAGCAGTGCTAGGAAATCATGACTATGGTAAAAAGGATAATGATTTATCACGTGATATCAGCTCAGCTCTCAGATCAAATGGTATTTTAATGTTAGATAATAGTATTAAAGAATTAAATATTAATAATAAAAAAATTGAAGTAGCTGGACTAGCTGATATTTGGACAGCCGAACCGGATTATACTATTTTAAACACTTTACCAGAAGAATCAGATTTAAGTTTACTACTAGCACATAATCCAGATACAGCTTATGAAATAATAGAGAAAAATCCAGAAGCAAAAAAGTTTGATTTAATGCTTTCTGGTCATACTCATGCTGGTCAAATTAGAATTCCACTATTGTATAAATATATAATTCCAACTGAACATAACCTTGATAAAGGATTCTATAATATCTCAGACCAAAACGTTTTTGTTACCGCTGGTATTGGTAGTTCTGGGCTACCTATGAGATTGTTTAACTTTCCAGAGATTAGTTTAATATCCATTGACTTTTAAAGTGTTTTGTGATATTTTTGATAGTTAAATTAGAGTAATTAAAAATAGGGAAATGACAAAGAACAAGATAAAACTAGGTATAATAATTGTGCTTTTGGCTACTTTTTTGATTTCCTCTAAATCATCAGCTTTAAATACTAAAACTCAGTATCCCAAATTAGCTAACTATTTCTTAAAATGGACCATTGAAGACTATGAAGTAGAAGAGTTAGCTAAATGGGATCTTTTAGTTTTAGACATGGAAGTACAAGAAAACAGTCGAGAAAATTTAAAAAGAATTAGACAACTCAATCCTGATATTATTATTTTAGCCTATATTACTTCCCAAGAAGCTAACGCTGACATCTATAATAGCGAATGGAGCTATAACGCTACTTTGCGCAAAAGATTACTTGATGGAATTGATAATGGCTGGTGGTTAAGAGATGAGAGTAGTAATAGAATTAGTTTCTGGCCAGGAACCTATATGTTAAATTTAAGTGACGGGGCAAAAACTAATAGCCAAGGAAAACGCTGGAATGATTATTTACCAGAATTTGTAAAAAATGAAATTATCTCTACCGGATTATGGAATGGTGTAATGTATGATAATATTTGGGGTGACGTATGCTGGGTTAATGGAAAAATTAGTTTGGAAAATAATGGACAAGTAAAATCAATAAACGAAACTAATACTGCTTGGGCCAATGGAACAAAAAAAATGTTGCAGAAAACCAGACAACTTATCGGCAATGACTTTTTAATCTTAGGTAACGGTAAAGTTTATTTGGGTTATCAAGACGTCTTAAACGGAGTATTGTTTGAAAGTTTTCCAGCCTCCTGGGAAAGTAATGGCGATTGGGGTGGAATTTTATCAACTTATTCCAATATCGAAAATTTAAATAAAACACCGCAAGTTACTATTGTAAATTCCTATGATAGTAATAGAACTAACTATCAAAAAGTTCGTTTTGGTTTAGGTAGTACCATGCTAGAAAGCAGTGGTTATTTTAGTTTTGATTTTGATGTTAGTAGTCATAATCAAACTTGGTGGTATGATGAATATGACGCTGATTTAGGTAAAGCTCTGTCTTCAGCTTATAACTTACTTGATAAAAATAGTTCAACCTATAAAAAAGGTTTATGGCGTCGTGATTTTGAAAAAGGAATTATACTTGTTAATTCTACTGATAGCGAACAAACCTATTCTTTTAAAAATGAGGAATTTGAAAAATTAAATGGTACTCAGGATCGCAGTGTTAATAATGGCTCCGTAATTAACTACATTAAAATTAAAGCAAAAGACGGCGTTATCCTATTAAAAAAAGCCTCGATTGTTAATACTGTTAGAAATAATAGTTTTAACAATGGTGACTTTATTCGTGTCTTTAATAGTGAAGGAAAACAGAGTAAGAGTGGTTTCTTCGCCTATTTAGATAACTTTCCAGCTAACTCACAAATTTTAATAAGTGATATTGATAATGACTCTCTAGACGAGACTTTAGTTAATCACCGTGGAATTATCACAATCTACAAGAACGGCTCAAAAATCAGGGAATTTAAGCCCTACGATGGCCTATTTAAGGGTGAGATCTCTTTTGCTGTAGCTGATTTAAACGGTGACGAAACTAAAGAAATAATTACTGGAGCTGGAGCTGGTGGCGGACCTCATGTCAGAATATTTAACCAAGCAGGGAAGCTATTAACTGGAGGATTTTTTGCTTATGACAAAAACTTTAGAGGTGGAGTAAAAATAGCTGTAATGGATCTCGATGGTGATGGTACAAAAGAACTTATTACTGCCGCTGGATCTGGTGGCGGTCCTCACATTAGAGTTTTTACCAAAGACGGAAGATCTTTAACTGGTGGATTTTTTGCTTATGATAAAAATTTTAAAGGTGGAGTTTCAATTTCAACTGGAGATATAAACGGTGATGGCGAAAGAGAGATTATTACTGCTTCTGGACCAGGCTCTAAACCAGAAGTAAAAATATTTACCAAAGATGGAAGACTGCTAAAATCATTCTTGGCTTATGAAAGTACCTTTACTTCCGGCTTGAGAGTAATGTGTGATGATTTGGACTCTGATGGAACCTATGAAATACTAACCGGAACAATTAGCTTTTAATTGCTTTTTATCCTTAAATTTACTATAATAATTAATAATAAAGAATAAAAATATGGCAAACAATGAAAACAATTTAATCATTGAACCAGAAAAAAATACTTCTTCCTCGGTCAATATTACACCGGACAAGGTTGAGGTAAAAAGAGGTGGTAATTTAGTTATCGGCACTCTTAATTTAGCTCTGAATCCTCTTAAAAAACGTAATGAGCTATATTACAAAGACAATCCTTGGTATTTGATTGTCGATATTATACTTCTAGCTCTTTTGGCTGGTTTAGGAATTTTTGCTTTTTCAAATTATAATCAAAAACCGGCTCAAAGAATTGAAACTAAAATAAGTTCTGATTCTGAAGTAGTGGCAGCTGGATCCATGGTTTCTTTTAATTTAAACTATGAATCATTAGTTGAGGCTGATGATACTATGTTGTATGTTAGTTTGCCAGATAATTTTATTTTAAGCTCAACTCAACCGGCAAATTTATTCAATCAAGAAAAAAATGCTTTTAATATTGGTCATATTGAACCAGGTGTTAATGGAAAGGTAAAAATTAGTGGACTAGTCTGGGGTAATACTGACGACCAACAAAAAGTTTCTTTTAATTTTAAATGTTCAACTTGTGGTAAAAATGGTGTAAATAGTGCTTTGTTATTTCATATTAATAACCCGGCTGTTTTTGTAGAGATAGATATGAATAAGAAGGTTTATCAAAATAGTGAATTTAAAGGAAAAATAAAACTACAAAATAATTCTAATAATAATATAAAGGATATTGTTTTAGATTTAGGTTCAGATATTTCTTTAAAAGGAACAGATAAAAAAATGGAGAATAATAAAATATTAATTGATTCATTAGACAGCAATCAAATTCTAGAGATTTCTTTTACCGCTACTTCCAGCAAAAATGATTTCATCACTATTAAACCTCAATTGAATCTAAATATTTTAGAAAATAATTTTTCTTTTTCTGGCAATGAATTATCCCTTGAAGTTAGTCAACCAGATTTGATTTTAGAAATGACTGGCGACTCAAAAAATGTAAATGAAGGAGAAGTTATTAAATATAATTTAAATTACAAAAATAACGGGGAACTAGCTGATAATATTTCAGCTGTCTTTTCTTCAGCCAATCCTAATTTTTCTTTAAAGTCACTTAAGGCTAATAATTTACCTAATGGTTTAAGTTTACAAAACAATACCTTAAAAATTGATAAATTAGATAAGGGAGAATCTGGACAAATCCAAATTGAAGCTTCATATGAACGCCGTAAGTTTGCTACCAACCAAGAACTTTCTACTCAAGCAGTTGTAGAATATTCATCAATGGGACAAAATTTAAGCCATACTTTTATCTCTAGTAAAAATAAAGTTAATGCTTCAGTTTCAGTTAATGCCTTCGCCTATTACTATAGCTCTCAGGGTGATCAATTGGGTGTAGGGCCATTACCACCAGCCGTTGATATGACTACTAGATATTGGGTTTCCTTTGATTTAAGTGCTAGTGGAAATAACTTAAATAATATTTCTTTAAGTGCTGAGTTACCAGAAAATGTTTATTTCACTGGTAATAAAAGAGTTTTGGATGGCAATTTAGTCTACGGAGAAATTGGTAAAAGAATTATTTGGGAAATACCAAGCGTAACTAGTGGCAATAAACATCGAGCTGATTTTGAGATTGGTTTAACTCCAGGAGCTAGCGATTTGGGTAAAATATTAAACCTAGCAGAAAATATCAAACTAACTGCAAAAGACGGCTTTACTGGCGCTGATATAACAAAAACTCTATCTAATATTAATACTAATTTAAAAAATGATCGCTTGTCATCTGGCAAGGGTCGAGTTGTAAACCTAAAATAGACTATGATTGATTTTCTTAAAAAAATAATACGAGCTAAGTATCAAACCTTAAATACAGTAGAAATAATCAAAGATAACATACTACATAATGTTAGCTATCTTTATTCTTTGCAGGAACAGGCTGAGCTTTTTCCAGTTCTAAAATCCAATGCTTATGGCCATGGATTAAAGGAGGTGTGTCAGATCTTAAATTATAGTCCAATTAAAATGGTGGCGGTTGATTCTTTTCCCGAAGCCCAAGTGGTGTATAAATACTTTAAGGGTAAGGTTTTGTTTTTAAATGAAATGCCACAAAAGGTATATAAATACGCCAAGAAAAATCGAAGTGAATTTGTCGTCTACAACTTAGAGACATTAAAATATCTATCTCGTTTTGGTAAAAAAGCTAAAGTTCACCTATTTTTAAATACTGGCATGAATCGTGAAGGCATAGCTGATTTAGAAATGTTTTTAGAAAAGGGAATTAAATACTTAGACAAGGTTGATGTTACCGGATTTTGCTCTCATTTAGCCGAATCAGAAATTGATGAAAGCAGTATGAATAGAGATCAAGAAGAAGCTTTTATGGAAGGTTTGGAGTTACTTCATAGCTACAAAATATTTCCTACCTGGGTTCATTTAGGTAATTCTGGTGGAACTTTTACACTAAATAATCCCGCTCTAACAGCCTTTCGACCAGGCTTAGCTTTCTATGGTTATTCTCCTTTTTCACCCGAGAGTAAGTATTACAATTTAGCTAAAAATAATTTAAAACCAGCTCTGCGTATTTACTCTACTATCATTTCTGTACAAAATATTAGAACAGGGGATAGAGTGTCATATTCTCATAGTTTTCAAGCTGATAAAGACCTTAATTCAGCTGTAATTCCTTTTGGTTATTTTGAAGGTTTAAACCGTCGTTTATCAAACAAAGCTGAGTTTTTGATAGAAGCAGACAAAAAAACAAGTGCTTGGTCTAAAATAATTGGCAGTGTCTGTATGAACATGACTTGTATTGATACTTATGACATGGATGAAAACAAACTACTAAAAAGTAGGGTTCAAATAGTTTCGGAATTAAGTACTGCAAAAAATTCGATTGAAAATTTAGCCAAGTTATCCGATTCTATCATTTACGAATTTTTGGTAAAAATAAACAGCTCTATTCATAGAAAAATTATTGAAAAATAAAAAAATATGCGAGATCGATTAATTAAAAGACGAAGTTATAATCAAAAGAATAAAAAAAGTTTTTCTAGCTCTTTTAGAGCCCCAAAAAAAGAAAATAAATTAAGACTTATACTAATTTTTAGCTTAATTGGCCTATTTATTATAGCTTTAGCCACAATTTACCTAATATTTTTCTCTAATTTCTTTAAAATCAAGGATATTGAGGTAAGTGGTAGCAATAATCGAGATGAAATGGTAAGGAGTATAGTAGAGGAGCAGGTAAACGGTAGTTCTGGTCTTTTTTCTCAAAAAAATATTATTATTTTCAATAAAGCTAGACTTTTGAATAATCTATCAAGCTTTAATTTTGCTAGTGTTTCTTTGAGTAAAAATATTTGGAAACGTCACCTAATTTTAAAAATAAATGAAAGGGAAGAGGCTTTACTATATTTAGAGGGTGACAGATATTACTTTCTAGATAATTCAGGAAATGTTGTTAAATCAGACAGTGCTTGTACTGCTTCTACTACAGAAAATTGTTTAACTGTCGATGATAATTTCCGTAAAGAAAACTTTTTACCAATTATTGAAAATCATTCTGATTTAAACAGAATTAGTGAAGATCAGAAATCTACTAAACTAGATGAGGAATATTTGGTCTTTGCCTTTAAGTTATACAATGACTTAAATGATAGTTCAGAATTTGGATTTAAAAAAATAAATCTTGACGGTGAATACAATACCATTAAGGTTCAATTAAATAATAATTTAGAGTTATATTTCAGCTTAAAGAACGACTATAACGAACAGATATCTAAATTCTTTACCTTAAGCCGAGAGAGAGCCTCTGAATTGTCCGGTAAGAAGTATATTGACCTACGTTACGGTGATAAAATTTTCTATTATTAATATAAATAATTAATTATAACAATATGGGAGAAGGAGCTTTCAAATTTGTCTTTGGTCTAGCAGTCTTTATGTTCTGTTTAGTTACTATAGGTATCTTTTTAATTATCTTAAAGATTCTTTTATTATTCACCCCAGAGATTCATCTAATGGGTCTACTTATTCGTTAGAATATAAAAAGGGGGCCATTTAGGCCTCTTTACAAACCCTATGTTATTTAGATATAATATAGATATAAGGTTAATTAATATACATAATAAGAAGTAAGATATAGTAAATAAACCAGCTCTCCTTTTAGATAATACTAACAAGGTATTTAAAATCAAAGCTACTAAAGATACTACTCTTTCTTATCTTTCCATCTATATTACTAATTAATTACTTTTATCTATTTTTATTTTTCAAATTTAAAAAGTTCCCGGTATGTTCCATCGTCTCAACTTTTAAATTTTAATTAGACCTTAAAACCACCTGACCATTTATACCCTTTTGCCCCTATATTTTACCCTATTTTAGACAAATTCAGGCTAGATTGATAAATAGTCAAAAAAGCCATAAAAAGCCCTAAATAAGGCCATTTTAAGCCAAATTTAGGCCAAATTACACTATTAATTAGACAAATTATACAACTATGATTGATAAGAATAAGCCAATTATCAAGCACTTGACTGATTTCATAAATTATTGTGAGATTGAAAAGGGCTTAGCTAGCAAAACCCAGGAAAACTATTCCCGCTTTTTAGGTGATTTCTTTGCTTGGCTGAGGGAGAATAAGATGGAGAATTTAAAACCAGCCGATTTAAACGAAGAGCATATTTGGCGCTATCGTCTATACCTATCACGTAACAAAAGTATTAGGACTAAAACTGAATTAAAAAGAAATAGTCAAAACCTCTACCTTATCGCACTAAGATCACTGCTGGAATACTTTAGTGAAAAGAGTATCTCTTCCCTACCACCGAATAAAATAAAGTTGGCTAAAGCTACTGGTGATCGTGAAGTTAATTTTTTAAATTTAAATCAAGTTGAAAAATTATTATTATCACCCGATATTTCTACCAAAAGTGGATTGAGAGATAGAGCAATGCTTGAAGTTTTGTTCTCTACTGGTCTTCGTGTAGCTGAGCTTAGATCGCTTAATCGAGATCAATTTAAGATTGATAAAGGCACTGAAGATTTAGAAATAGTGGTGGTAGGAAAAGGTTCTAAGGTTAGAACGGTAT
>CAYTEZ010000025.1:7031-9793 GCA_964437025.1 uncultured Gammaproteobacteria bacterium | reverse complement strand
CACCGCCTTTTCGAGCCATGCGGCGCCGATGATGTGGCCCACCGGCATGTGGTACTCGCGCTCGCCCTCGGGGATGGAACAGAACACGCTCACCGGGCGGGTTGCTGCCGCGTTGCCTTCATATCGCGTGATGTTCTGGTAGTAGAAGTCTTTGCCGATCGGCAGGCGCTGCGCGACGACGACGACGTAACCCGGCGGGGCATGCAGCGTCACGCCTGCCGAGCAATACTCGCCGTGCTGAAGATGATTGCCGCGTCCGTTTCGCGGGCTGTACTTCAGGATGAGCTTGTCGCCGTCTTCGACGGGCGCGAGCGCAGTGCTGGACCACGGGGCGAGCTGGTAGCTCAGAGGAGCGGGGGGCTCACCACTGGCCTGCTCAATGCGCTCACCTGCAAGGAGTGCGCGCAGCTCGTTGAGCTGGGCTCGCGTGTCGTCGACGAGTGCTGAGATACGAGCATCGCTGGCGCGCATCGCATCATGGAACGCAGCGAGCTGGCGCTGCATGTCGGCGAGGTTCGGCTGTGGCTCCATGTTCGGGCTGTCCGTCGTCGCTTGATTTTGGGCCTGTTTTTCTTGCTTGCTCATGCTACCTCTGGTGTGTTGGTTCTATCAGAGGATGATGGAAGGCGGGGGAGGTGTCAAGCGGAAAAGGAAAAGGCCGCTTGCGCGGCCCTCCTTTCTTTACAATACCGACGGGAGCGTGTGACGTGCTACACGCCGACGCACTTGGCGGCGTACTGCGGCAGGTAGTATCCGGCGCCCTCCCAAGTGTTGACCTTGGCGCGGTACTCGTTTTCCTCGAACACGATGGTGTCCATCGGGTTCAACTGCCAGGCGTACTGCGGGCCAAGGGCACGGGCATAGCCTAGTGCGTACCGGCGCGAGTCAATCAAGTACCACGTCGCGGCGGGACCAGCGCCAGTGCCATCGGCGAGGCGCGAGGTCAGCATGTCAGCGACGACAACGTGCTTGACGTGACGCATCACGTAGGCGACGTTCTCACCGACTGCGGCGGTGTTCGCGGGCTGGCCAGGGGCAGCGTTGGTGCCGCCGTAGACGATGTTTTGCAGCATCGTCGCAGTCTCACCCTCATACATCAGCTCGGGCGGAATCACGAGGGTGTCAAAGTTCACACCGCCGGGGATGCCGTCGCCCAGCTTGATCGTGCGACCGTACGAAATCCGCTTCACGAGGTTCGCCACGGTGAGCGGGGTGGCGGTGAAGTAGTTGTCGAACGTCTCGCCGAGCAGGTTCGAGGCCAGGTCACACGGGATGCTGGTGTCAAAGAACTTCTTGCCGGTGACGCCAGTGTGCCAGCACGACGCGGTGTTTCCGTTATTCAGCAGCTTGCTGACCAGGATGTCCGCGTTCTTCTCAGACGAGCGGCGCAGCATGCGGATGAAGTTGGCGATCGTGCCGTGAATGTCCGACGCGAACAGCCAGCGGGACACGCGGGACTTGTGCTCGTACGGTCCCAGATCGATATCCTGCGCTTCGCGGAGCAGTGGGTACGCCTTGGCGCCACCGCCATTGATGTCGAGGGCTTCCATGCTGCCGAGCGGCATGAGCTGCGCGATGATGTCCTTGCGGGGCAGCCGTCCGGCCAGCAGGGTGCTGGTCAGCGAGCCGTCTGGGTTATAGATCTCGGGAAGCTGCCGCGCGAAGTCGGTGGGCAGCTTGCAGCGGGCGATCTTCGGGTAGAAGATGCTCTGCTGAAACGCCACTTCCTCACCGTCGGTGAGGTCGTACGCTTCCTGAAGACCAGCCTGCACAAGGCTGTTGAACGCGATGAGCTGCTGGTCGGGGGTCAGATTGGCAATGGTGGTAAGACTCTGGGACATGGCTTACTTGATCTCCACTTCCACCGGACGCCCGTACACGCCTTCCGGGGGCTGCTTGTTGAACGAAACGACTGCGGGCGCGCCGCCCTGGCCGATCGGCGGACCGTCGGCACTGTTGATCGAAACGGTGGTACCGCTCGACAGGTAGCCGGGACTGACGCCTACAGCCGCTTGGGTGATGGGATTCGTGCCGTCATTCGCCATGAACAGACGGAAACCGCGCTGACAGGTCACGGTCTTCGCGCCATCGGCACCCAGGCTGTTGTCCACGGATTCACAGGCCATGACCGGGAACTTGCCGGTGGCCGCGTTCGCAGCGGCGGGAACCTTCAGGTAGCCCGCGACGAACACGTAGATCTTTCCGGCTTCGACGTTTACGCCCGCGCCGATCTTGACATCCTTGAGAATTTCAAGACCAAGCAGGTTGCCCACGAGGGGCTGAAGAATTTCGCTCATTGCTTCGTTCCTTCCTTACTTCCGCCCCGTTTGGGTTGCGTGTTTGCTGAGAGTCTCTGGCTTGATACCGAGATACTTGGCCGATCCCGCGATGGCGGCGGTGAGAGCTTCGTCGCCCGCGCTGCGAACCTGCGGAATCAGCTTGGCATCCGGCACACCCGGCACGAAGTCCGACTGCGGCGCGACTTTGCCCTCGGTGGTGACGACCGGCGCTGCGCGGGTGACGATCTCAGGCAATGCGCCTTCGACCTGCATGGCGAACCGACGAATGCGCTCCGGTGCCCAAGCACCGCGAGCTGACTTGCGCTCGCGCTTCGGGTCCGCTGGGTCAAACCCGAGCATTTCCGCTTCCAGCGCGGGCGAGACAAGCCCCTTGCTGACAAGACCCTTCACAAGCTCTGCACGTTCCGCCGCCACACTGGCCTGCTCGGCGCTGCGGTGCTGCGCAAGTAGCTTCTTGTGCTG
>CAYTEZ010000025.1:4952-6931 GCA_964437025.1 uncultured Gammaproteobacteria bacterium | reverse complement strand
GCGCGGTGCTCATGGCCAGCCGGAAAGGCACCCATGGCATCCATGTGATCCGCCGCCCGTCCGAGCGACGAGCCGATCATGTAGCGATGTAGTGATCGGTGTTCGGGTTTCATCTGTGATCTTTTTCCTTGCGTTTCTGTCTGTGGATGGTGTATGTCCGAAGGCTCTCGCACGGCGAAAGTCTCCGCCGGTTCTACCGCGACGACGGCGCGCGTCTCGCTGACGGGCGCAGCGGCAGGCGCTGGGACGGAGGCAGACGCGGACGCTTCCGGCGCGGGAGGCTGGCCAAGGGGTGACACTGCACTTCGCGACGACTTCAAGTGCCCCTGCACCGCTTGCACGCCGTCGGTGAGCGAAATCGTGCGCAGCGAACCTTCGACAAATTCGCCGGGCTCGCGCTGGCGCAGACGGAAGCTGTTTTCCGTCTCGTCAACAGCGGGCGCTTTGAAGCCGTGGTCTTTGGCCCACTCTTTCGCAGCGTCGGCGGTCTTGAACCGCTCCTTACTGAAAATGAGCGTCTGCGTGACCATGGGCGCTTTGGCCGCGCGCAGTGCGTCGTCGAGCTTTAGCCGGGCCGACTCAGTTTGGTCCGCGCTGCGCTGCATGAGCGCCATGGGGTTTGATGGCACGGCGCAGGAGCTGCCCTCTAAAACCCAGTATTCGTCATAGACGAGTGTTTCCTCGCCGTCCACGTCTTCGATGTGGTACGAAATCGGGTCAAACCCGACGGAACAGCCTTCCAGAAACCCGGCCTTGTGCTTGCGATAGACTTCCGCAGCTTCGGGGCATTCAAGGTCGAAGTTGACGAGCACGCGCAGCCGATCGGCACTCTGCTCTAAAGGCTCGTCGGACATTCGCCCGATGACCTTTTTGCACGACTTGTCGTCATGCGCGTCGAGCCAAGGTTTCGCCGGGCGGAACTTCGCACCTTCGGGACGTAGGACCGTCTTAAAGGTGTCCTTGTCTCCGGTCACAAGGTCAAAAACAAGCTGGCCTTCCGCCAAACCGTCGGACAGGGCATGAGCCGTAAAGAATTGCCGTCGCATATCTCAAGATGGTTTTCTCTCTTGACATTCCGTTTGTCTTTGGCACAATGAACAAAACCGAAAAGAGGAACCATGACCCAAATCAATCGCACCCCGTTTCGCAAAGTCGTCGACATCCCGGCTCACATCCTCACCAGCGACAAGCTGAAGTGGGACAGCACATCAGGTGGCCTCGTCGTGCTCACGACTGATGGCAAGCGTTACGCATACCTCGGACCTGACGGCAAGATCGGAAGCTGGTGGGACAGCACAGACGCGACTCTTCGCCCTCATGGCCTGTCCTGGGAAGCTGCCGAAGCGCTCGTCAACCCGCCACAGCCGAAGACGGAGGAGCCTTTTCGCCCCGGTCTGCCGCCCGCCGAGCTGCGTGCGGTCTGCCAGGAGTGGGAGCAAGCGTGGCCTCCTTATGACAACGATCCACCCGCTCCTGTCGAGTTCGTAGGCGAGAAGTACCGTTTCCTATATCAGGACCGCGCATGTACGCAGCGACGCACGGACATGAGCGGCGCGATTCTGTGGCATTCAGGGCAAGAGAAGTTTCGTCCTCACAAGAAGACCTGGGCTGAGGTCGAAGCACTTGCGGCGGCGAAGCAGTGGCGCACCGTCGGAGAAGTGCTCAAGGCGGGGCTGTTCAATGTGTGCTCCCACTGGTATGTCAAGGGACACAGCGAGGAGCGACGGCTGGGTGTTGTTCTAGAACGAAAGCTCTACACTTCGGTATCCATGCGTGTCGTGAAAGACCTCTTGACCAGTTCGTCCGGGCATTTCAGTGCTGATGACCTCATTCGTCCGTCGCGGGTGACGTGGGAGGCGCTTGAAGCCGAGCTTGCGGCAAAGAAGTCCGTCGCCCCGCATCCCGTGCCCATCGGCGGCTGGGTTATGCGCATCGATGGCGGGTATCATGGCGTGCCTTTCGGGACGAAGGCACAGGTT